>NZ_JBHYMS010000017.1:0-128609 GCF_042743185.1 Inquilinus sp. NPDC058860
GACCCCTCCCCCTGCCCCCCTCCCGCAAGGGGAGGGGGGACAAGGAAGAAGCGGGGCTATTCTGAGAAAGCTTCATCCTTCGGCAAAACATTCATCGGACGCTCGGTCATGAAACCATCGGGCACGTCGATGGTGCGCATCAGCTCGAAAAACTCTCCCCAGCTATCGGCACCTGGTCGATCGGACAGAGTCACATCGCCCGTGCGGGCGTCACGGGACGCATAAACCGTATCGCCGTCGAATCGGAAGTCGGCGGGCAACCGGACGATCTGGCCGGCGCCCGTTCTGAACAGCTTCAAGACGCGAGTCTCGGGCATGAGCGCCTCCCGCACATCTTCAGGTCGTTTCGGCCCTTCTACAACCACCCCTTCCGCTTGAACCACAGATAGGGCAGCACGGCGGACAGCACCATCAGACAGAGGGCGAAGGGATAGCCGACCGCCCATTTCAGCTCGGGCATGATGTCGAAATTCATGCCGTAGATGCTGGCCACCAGGGTCGGCGGCAGGAACACCACGGCGGCGACCGAGAAGATCTTGATGATCGCGTTCTGCTCGATGTTGATCATCCCCATCGAGGCGTCGAGCAGGAAGGTGATGTTGTTGCCGATATAGGTGGCGTGGTCGGTCAGCGACGCCACGTCCCGGCTCAGGCTCTTCAGATGGGTGCGGAACACCTTGTCCTTGGTGGCGTCGCCGACGGCCAGGAAGCTCAGCAGCCGGGCCAGGCTGACCAGGCTCTCGCGCGCCTTCGACACCAGGTTCTGGCTGCGGCCGATCTGCTTGAGGTTGGCCTCCAGCTCCTCGTTGGTGGTGCGCTTGTGCACCGCCTCGTGGACCTTGAAGATGCGCTGCGACAGCCCGTCGACCTCGCCCGCCACCCGCTCCAGGATGTCGGCGGTGCGGTCGACGATGGCCTCCAGAAGCCCGATCAGCGTGGCCGAGCCGGACGGGCACAGCATCGGCTGGCGCTCGGCATGGGCGATGAAGCCGGTCAGCGATTTCGGCTCGGCGTAGCGGATGGTGACCAGGGTCTGGCCCTTCAGCACGAAGGTGATCGGGGCCGTGCCCGGCGCATCGGTTTCGGTGGCGTAGAGCACGCTCGCGGTCATGAACATGCCGCCGTCTTCCTGGTACAGCCGGCTCGACGCCTCGATCTCCTGCATCTCCTCGCGGGTCGGCAGGAACAGGCCGAGCTGCTTCTCGGCCAGCCGCTCCTCCTCGGCGGTCGGGTTGAACAGGTCGATCCAGACCGTGTCCGGCGGGAAGCCGGCGTCCTCGGCCGGCTCGACCGAGGCGAAACGGGCGTTCGAAAGCGTGTAGATGCGCAGCATCGCGGTCTGTCCCCTGCGGCCGGCGCATCGCCGGGCCGGGGCGCCGCGGTGTCTAGCGGGGCCTTCCGGCCGGCGCGGCGCTGGGCCGTCCGTTCCCTTTCGGGGCGATCCGGTCGGGTCGCCTCCGGTGGTCTGTTTCGTCCCGGTCGGGACGACTGTCTGGCTCGTCCATGTCTCGATTCGTCGAAGGCCGGGCCTGCCGGCACCCGTCACGCTCGGATGCCACCGCGGGATGGCGCCGTCAAGCCGCCGGCCGTGCGGATCCGGGGCCTCAGGTCAGGGCGTCGATCGCCTCGGTCGTCAGGTTGCCCGGCACGATGGTCAGCGGGATCCGCAGCCTGGCGATGGCCCGGCTGCTGGTCAGGTACTGGATCAGCGGGCCGGGGCCGGCGGAGGAGACGGTGTCGGCGCCCAGCACCAGCACCGAGATCGACGGCTCCTCGGCGATCAGGGCCATCAGCTCGTCGCGGGCGGCGCCCTCGCGGATGTGCAGGATCGGGATGGTGCCGGTCAGCTGGTTGACCTCGCGCGCCACCCGCTGCAGCCGCTGCTCGGCCTCGTGCCGGGCCTCCTCGCGCAGCACGTCCTCGATCGCGCCCCAATGCTGGATCTCGCTCGGGCTGATGACGTGCAGCAGGGCGACGCGGCCGCCGGTGTGCTGCGCCCGCCGGCAGGCGTAGCGCAGCGCCGCCCGCCACTCCTCGGTGTCGTCGACGACGACGAGGAAGATGCGCGGCAGCTCCTGCTTCGGGGTTTCTGGGGCGTTGTCGGTCATGGCACCCTCAAAGATGGGAAGGGGTCAGGCGCGGCGGAAGACGACGCTCGCCAGCCAGCCGGAGGCGACGGCGACGATGATGGCGGCCAGCCCGTACAGTGCCGGCTCGCTCTGCGCGAACTGGTAGATCTCGGCACCCATCCCGACCTTGCCGACGATCAGCGGCGTGGTCTGGGCGTCGACCACCTGGCCGCCGCGGAACAGATAGGCCTCCACCTGGTACTGGCCGGTCGGGACGTTGGCCGGGAACTCGATCCGGGTCCGGAACAGGCGGCCGCTGAGGAAGCTGACCTGGCCGGTCTCGACGACGTAGAGGCCGTCGCGCTGCAGGCCGCGGATCAGCGCGTCGCGATAGGCGGCGATGGCCTCGGGCCCGGCCTCGCGGTCGTCTTCGCCCGGGATCAACTGCAGGTATTTCAGGCCGATGCCGGCACGCTCCAGCACCGGCGGCGGCGCCAGCTCCTCGAGCGGCTTGCTCGAGGCCACGGCGTAGAAGCCGGGCACCCCGCCGAACTTCATGCTGGCATGGTTCAGCCAGATGCCGGCGACGCGGTCCTTCTCGCGCACCGTGGCCCGGTCGGACGGGCCGCGCACCACCACCGCCACGTCGCCCTCGCCCTCGGTGGCGCCGAACAGCAGGACCTTGGTGCCGGTGAAGCCGGTGTTGATGGCGATGACGTGGTCGGACAGGTCGGCGACCAGGTCCTGGGCGGCACCGGGCCGGCAGACGGTCAGCGCCGCGGCCCAGACGGCGACGGCGAGGACGAAGCGCAGCACGGCTCAGCCCCCCCGGCGCATGGCGACGGAGAACAGGTCGGCCGGCGTGCCGATCAGGTCGAAGCCGACCTTGACGCAGATGATCAGCACCAGCGTCGCCAGCAAGGCGCGGGCCTGGTCGCCGCGCAGCCGGCCGCTGGCATGGGTGCCGAACTGGGCGCCGATCACGCCGCCGGCCAGCAGCAGCAGGGCCAGCAGCACGTCGACCGTCTGGTTCTGGAAGGCCTGCAGGAAGCAGACCAGGGCGGTGGTGAAGATGATCTGGAACAGCGAGGTGCCGGCCACCAGCGAGGCCGGCATGCCCAGCAGGTAGATCATCGCCGGCACCAGGATGAAGCCGCCGCCGATGCCCATGATCGCGGTCAGGAAGCCGCCCAGCGCGCCGATCGCGATCGGCGCCAGGGCGCTGATGTACAGCCGCGACTTCGGGAACCGGGTCTTGAACGGCAGGCCGTGGAACCAGCCGTGCTTGTGCAGCTTGCGCCGCTGTCCCGGCGAGCGGCGGGTTCGCAGCATCGACCGCAGGCTCTCGATCAGCATCAGCCCGCCGACGGTGCCGAGGAAGAGGAGGTAGAACAGATTGATGGCCAGGTCGATCTGGCCCAAGAGCTGCAGCAGGCTGAACAGCCGCACCCCCAGCACGCTGCCGATGACGCTGCCGGCCAGCAGCACCAGCCCCATCTTCAGGTCGACATTGCCGCGCCGCCAATGCGCCAGCATGCCGGAGACGCTGGCCGCGACCAGCTGGTTGGCCTGGGTGCCGACCGCCACCGCCGGCGGGATGCCGATGAAGATCAGGAGCGGCGTCATCAGGAAGCCGCCGCCGACGCCGAACAGGCCGGACAGGAACCCGACCAGCCCGCCCATGCCGAGAATCAGCAGGGCGTTCACCGAGACCTCGGCGATCGGCAGATAGACTTGCATGGCGCGGGGTCCCGTCCAGTCTCACCGGCACCTTAGTCGGTGAATGAGCCAATGCGAAGGCCGTTGGCGGCCGCGGCGAAGCGATGCGGCCGCGGCATGGCCGCCTCGGTTATCCATGCCGTACATGCATGTATGTTTCCGGTTAGCCGGTTCGTCGCCGTCTAGTGTATGGTGCTGCGCTTTTTGATTCACAGCATGAGCCCGTATGATCAATCGCGGGCCTGGGGACGGACTCGCGCATGATCCTCCGCTTCTTTCTGGTCGGGATCACCCTGATTATCGTCGTCGGCGCGCTCGTCGGCATGAATGTCATGCGCGACCAGGGCGTGGCGGCCTTCTTCGCCAATCAGCAGATGCCGCCGGTCGTCGTCTCCGCCGCCACGGCCGAAGCGAAGACCTGGACCGACTATCTCGAGGGCATCGGCACCGTCTCGGCGGTCGAGGGCATCCAGGTCGCCTCCGAAGTCGCGGGCACGGTCAAGTCGATCGACTTCAAGGCCAACGACACGGTCCAGGCCGGTCAGCGGCTGGTGCAGCTCGACGATTCGATCGACCAGACGGATGCGCGGCTGTACCAGGCGGCGATCGACCTGGCGCAGCGCACCCTGGTCCGGGTGTCGTCGCTGCGGGCGCGCGGCAACGCCCCGCAGGCCGATCTGGACACGGCGAATGCCGAGCTCTTGAAGGCCCAGGCCCAGCTCGCCCGCGCCGAGGCGGTGATCGAGAAGAAGGCGGTGATGGCGCCCTTCGCCGGCATCGTCGGCATCCGCAAGATCGATATCGGCCGCTATGTCGCCCCAGGCGATGCGCTGGTCACCTTGCAGCGCCTCGACCAGGTCTATGCCGACTTCACCCTGCCGGAACAGGCGTTCAGCCGCATCAGCCACGGCCAGAAGGTGGAGGTGCGGGCCGATGCCTTCCCGGACGAGGTGTTCCGCGGCGAGGTTACCGGCATCGAGCCGGTGGTCGACACCGCCAGCCGCATGGTCAGGGTGCGGGCCACCATCGACAATCCCGGCCTCAAGCTGCGCCCGGGCTTCTTCGCCAATGTCCGGCTGATCCTGCCGGAGCGGCCGAGCGTCGTGACCGTGCCGCAGACCGCGATCACCTTCAGCCTTTACGGCGACACCGTCTTCGTGATCCGCGAAAAGAAGGCGGAAGGCGGCCAGGGGCAACAGCAGCAGGCCGCCGGCGATGCCGGCCAAAGCGCGGGCCAGGGCCAGGCGCCGGCCGGGCCGCAGCTGGCGGTCGAGCAGGTCTTCGTCCGGGTCGGCCAGCGCCAGGGCAGCGTCGCCGAGATCGTCGAGGGGGTGAAGGCGGGCGACCAGGTCGTCACCTCCGGCCAGCTCAAGCTGCAGAACGGCTTCCCGGTGGTGATCGACAACTCGGTCGACCCCACCCGTCCGCCGCAGGCCGGATCGTAGTTCCGGCGGGAAGGGGGAACGCCGCCATGAACTTCACCTCGATCTTTATCCGCCGGCCGGTCCTGGCCTCGGTGGTCAGCCTGCTGATCCTGCTGCTCGGCCTGCAGGGCCTGGCCACCCTGCCGGTGCGCCAGTTCCCGAAGACCGAAGAGACGGTGATCACCATCACCACCGCCTATCCGGGCGCCAGTGCCGACCTGATGCAGGGGTTCATCACCACCCCGATCGCCCAGGCGGTGGCGAGCACGGAAGGGCTGGACTACGTCACCTCCTCCTCGGTCCAGGGCGTCAGCACCGTGTCGGTGCACATGAAGCTGAACGCCAACCCTGATGCGGCGCTGACCGAGGTGCTGACCAAGGTGCAGCAGGTCCGCAACGACCTGCCGACGGAATCCAAGGACCCGGTGGTGGTCAAGGGCACCGGCCAGGAGATCGCGATTCAGTACATCGCGCTGGACAGCGACCGGATGTCGCCGGAGGAGGTGACCGAATACATCACCCGCGTGGTGCAGCCGCAGCTGTCGACCACCGAGGGCGTGGCCGAGGCCGAGATCCTGGGCGCCAAGAGCTTTGCCATGCGGGTCTGGGTCGACCCGATCCGGCTGGCCGCGCGCATGGTGACGGCGGCCGACGTGGTGACGGCGATCCGGGCCAACAACTTCCAGTCGGCGCCGGGCCGCACCGAGGGCGAGCTGGTCACCTTCGCCATCCGCACCGACACCACGCTGCGCACGGCCGAGGCCTTCGGCGACCTGGTGGTGCGCTCGGACGGGTCCAACATCGTCCGGCTGAAGGACGTGGCCCGGGTCGAGCTGGGGAGCGAGAGCTACGACGCTCGCGTCACCTTCAACGGGCGCGAGGCGATCTTCATCGCCATCAACCCGACGCCTGCGGCCAACCCGCTGACCACGGCCGCCAACGTGCGTGCGGCGATGGTCGACATCGAGCGCCAGATGCCGGAGGGCATGCGCGGCGAGATCGTCTACGACGCCACCGAGTTCATCGAATCCTCGATCTGGGAGGTCGGCAAGACCATTCCCGAGGCGGTGGCGATCGTTGTCGTCGTCATCCTGCTGTTCCTCGGCTCGTTCCGCGCCGTCGTCATACCGGTCGTCACCATCCCGCTGTCGCTGATCGGCGTCCTGTTCTGCCTCTACGCGCTCGGATACTCGATCAACACGCTGACCCTGCTCGCCATGGTGCTGGCCATCGGCCTGGTGGTCGACGACGCCATCGTGGTGGTGGAGAACATCCATCGGCACATCGAGGAGGGGCTGACGCCCAGGCAGGCGGCGCTGAAAGGGGCCGCGGAGATCGCCGGGCCGGTGGTGTCGATGACCATCACCCTGGCCGCGGTCTACGCCCCGATCGGCTTCGCCACCGGCCTGACCGGGGCGCTGTTCCGCGAATTCGCCTTCACCCTGGCCGGCGCCGTCATCATCTCCGGCATCGTCGCGCTGACCCTGTCGCCGATGATGACCAGCAAGCTCCTGAAGCCGCATGGCGCGGGCGCCGGCCGGTTCCAGCGCGTGGTCGACCGCTTCTTCACCGGGCTGCAGGGCTGGTACCACCGGCGGCTGCACAACTCGCTGAACTACCGGCCGGTGACGGTGTTCCTCGCCATCGTACTGCTCGCCGCCTCGGCCTTCCTGTTCTGGAAGACGCCGAGCGAGCTGGCCCCGAAGGAGGATCAGGGCTTCGTCTTCATGATCCTCGAGGGCCCGCGCTACGCCAATCTCGAATACATGAACCGGTTCAGCGACAAGCTGATCAAGGATCTGCAGGCGATCCCGGAGCACGACGCGATCTTCGCGGTCAACGGCGCCGGCTCGCTGTCGTCCGGCTTCGGCGGCATGACCTTCAAGCCGTGGGGTGATCGCACCCGCAGCGGCGCCGAGATCGAGGCGCAGGTCCAGGGCATCGTCGGCAGCATCGCCGGGGTCGAGGGCTTCGCCACCTCGCCGCCGGCCCTGCCCGGCTCCGGCGGCGGCCCGCCGGTGCAGTTCGTGATCAAGGCCCCGGGCTCGCCCCAGCTGGTCTACGAGATGGCGCAGCAGATCGCCAACGAGGCACGGCAGAGCGGCATGTTCCTGTTCGCCAACGCCACCCTGGCCTTCGACCGGCCGGAGCTGTCGGTCGAGATCGACCGCAACAAGGCGGCGGCGCTCGGCATCAACATGGACGACATCGGCACCACGCTGAACGTCATGCTGGGCGGCAACGACATCGGCCGCTTCGACCGCGACAACCGCAGCTACAAGGTGATCCCGCAGGTCGCGCAGGAGAGCCGGCTGAACCCGGAGGAGCTGAACAAGTACTTCGTCCGCACCGCCGGCGGCGACCTGATCCCGCTGTCCTCGGTGGTGACGCTGAAGACTCAGGCGACGGCGAACTCCTACGCCCAGTTCAACCAGCTCAACAGCTCGACCATCCAGGCGGTGCCGACGCCGGTGATCGTCACCCTCGGCCAGGCGCTGACCTTCCTGCAGCAGACCGCCGACCGGATTCTGCCGCGCGGCATGTCCTACGATTACGAGGGCGATTCCCGGCAGTACATCACCGAGGGCAACACGGTGATGATCGCCTTCGCCTTCGCCGTGATCGTGATCTTCCTGGTGCTGGCGGCGCAGTTCGAGAGCTTCCGCGACCCGCTGATCATCATGATGTCGGTGCCGCTGTCGATCTTCGGCGCCCTGGCGGCGCTGAATGTCGGCGCGATCCTGGCGGGCTTCGGCTTGGACATCCCCGGGGCCAGCATCAACATCTACACCCAGATCGGGCTGATCACCCTGGTCGGGCTGATCACCAAGCACGGCATCCTGATGGTGGAGTTCGCCAACAAGCTGCAGGAAGAACAGGGGCTGTCGCGGCGCGACGCGATCGAGCAGGCGGCGGCGATCCGCCTGCGGCCGATCCTGATGACCACGGCGGCGATGGTGCTGGGCGTGGTGCCGCTGCTCTACGCCAGCGGCGCCGGCGCCGCGGCGCGGTTCTCGATCGGCCTGGTGATCGCGTCGGGCATGTCGATCGGCACGCTGTTCACCCTGTTCGTGGTGCCGATGGTCTACACCTACCTCGCCCGCGATCACCATCGCGTCGCCGAGGAGGAGGCGCCGCCGGCCCATCCGACGCCGGCGGAGTAGGCCCTCGGCGGGCCGGGTTCCTCCGCATCTCCGGGGCGGGGGCGAGCGCGGCCGGCGTCAGCGGCCGCGGGGCGGGGGCATGCCGTTGGCGTACATCCAGTTCTCGAGGCCGGCCAGGCTCTCCGCCCGCGCCGGCCGGCCGAAGCCGTTCGACTTCAGCAGCTCGCCCGTCGCCGGATCGTAGCTGACCACCGGGTCCGGCTGCGGCGGGATGGTGCCGAAGCTGTTGCCGATCCTGGGATCGAACACCCAGCGACGGCCCCCGTCCCAGTACATGCGGGTGACCGGATCCTCCCACCGCTTGCTGGCGCCGTTGTAGGTGATGGTGGTGTATTGCGACACGTCGGTCCTGGTCGGGTCGAGCGGCAGGGCGAGATAGGAATCGCCGGGCCCGGCGACCGGCATCCGGCCCTTGTCGTCCGGCCGCACCGATTTCGCCTGCTGCACCAGGGCGGAGACCTGCTGCGGCGTCAGCCGGTTCAGGTAGTCCGTGAACGCCGCCGGCTCCAGCCCCCGCCGCCTGGCCAGGGCGGCCAGGGCAGGGCCGACGCTGTTGCCGTCGGAATCGTGGTCGGCCAGCTGGTCCGCGATCTCGGGCCGGAGATCGGCGCCGGTGAGGAACTCGCGGGCATCGTCCTCGTTCTCGTTCGCCTTCTCGATCTTGCCATAGATGTAGTTGCCGACCGCCGAGGCCAGCAGCAGGGCGGCGCCGACCACCGGCACGGCGCCGGAGCCGTAGGCCAGCATCACGTCGGCCGTCGCGGTGCCGCCGAAGAAGATGGCGCGCGGAATGTCGCCCTTCGCCAGATTGTACACGGTGTAGGCGGCGTCGAGCGGGATATAGGCCTTGCCGAGCGCGCCGCTGAGCATCTGCCAGGGCCGGCGCTCGACGGCGACGAAGTCGCTCAGCCGGTCGAGCCGTCCGCCCTGCAGCTGCGGCAGCTTGGCGATGCCGGACTGGACCATGCCGCCGAGCAGCTCGAGGCCGTACTTGCCGGCGCCGGACGCGAAATAGAGGCCGTAGGCCTGGCTGAACAGGTCCTGGTTCTGGAACATCGCGTCGGCATGGATGCCCGCCAGAACGGTGCCGGCCAGCCGGTTGGCCTTGCCCATCCCGTTCGCGGCCGTCACGCCGGTGCGCGGCACCAGCCCGCCGTCGCGCTGGGCCTGCGACAGCAGGTCGTAGGCGGGCTTGGCCCGGTAGGCGATCACCTCGTTGACGAAATCCTGCGTGCCGCGGATCGGCCACCACGGCGTCACCTTGCCGGGCGGCGGCCGTTCGACCTCGTCGGACAGGTTGGCCAGCTCGACCAGCGTCGCCGGGCTGCTCTTGACCGCGAATTCGAGGGCGTCGCGGTCGCCGGTGTCGTCGCGCGCGCCCTTCAGCTTCGCGAAGTCGCCGGACCCGCCCAGCTCCGGCTCATAGGCGTTGATCGCCGCCGCGGTGCGCAGCAGCGCGTCGCCGCCGCGGGCGACGGTGTCATAGGCTGCGGCGGCCTTGTCGGCGGTGTCCGGATGGGCCTTCAGATAGGCCGCCATGGCCTTCTGGAACTGCGCCTGGTCCAGCAGCTGGCCCGGCCCCTGCTTCAGGAAGGCCAGCGTCTTGGTGGCGTCGCCGAAGGCGCCGACATCCGCCACGACCCGCTGCCGCAACGTGCCGAGCCCCTCCGCCGCGGCGGCGACCAGGGCGTTGCCGTAGTCGCGGCGGTCGGCCGGCATGGCGGCGGCGACGGCCAGCGACAGGGTCGCGCCGTCGCCCTGGCCGACCGTCCAGGCGAAGGCCTTGGCGACGTCGTGCGCCGGCCGCTCGCCCGGCGCGTAGCGCATGTCGTCGACATCGGGCATCTGCTCGGCGAGGCTGGAGGCCAGGCCCTTGACGGCGGTCTTGCCGTCGGGCGCCAGCCCGGCCCGGTCTGCCGCCGCCGCCAGGTCGCCGAGGGTGACGGCGAAGGTGGCGTCCATGCCGAACGACTTGTCCTTGCGCGCCGCCTGGATGCCGGTCTCGTCGATGCTGCCCAGGTCGATCGGGTTGCTCCCCGGCCCGGCGGCGCCCGGCGCCGGCAGCTTCTCGCGCGCCTCCCGGCCGAGATCGGCGGAGATCTTGTCGATCACCGGCTGCGACGCCTGCAGGATGCGGGCCGCCACCACGGGCGAGGCCTGGCCGGCGACCTCGCGCAGCTTCGCCGCCGCGGCCGGGGCGCCGCCGCTGGCATAGGCGTCCGCCACGGCCCGGGACGGCTTGCCGACCAGCACCTCCCGCGCGGCGGCGTCGATCGCCGACCGGTACTGCTCGTCGTCCGGCCCGTAATTGCTCAGGGATGCGGCCCGCTGGGCCACCTTGGTCTCCGCCTCCGCCGGCGATCCGACGCCCTTCGCCAGGGCTTCGAGCTGCGGGACCGCCGCCTGGGTGACCAGGTCCCATTTGTGCTGCGCGGCATTCGCGGCGGCCCCGACCCGGTCCGTCGGGGTCGGCCCGTTGCCCTCCGGATCGTTCGCGATCGCGGCCGCCGACCGGTCCGCCGCCTGCGCGTCGCCCGCCAGCGCCAGGATCGTGTCCGTCGCGGCATGGGTGCGGCCCTGGCCCTCCCATTCCCGCTCGACGGTCTGGCGCGCCTGGTCGACGATCGTCGCGAACCGGGCATCCCCCGGCGCCCTGGCCTTGATGTCCCCGATCGCGCCGTCCAGCCGATCGCCCGGTGTCGGCCCGTCGCGGCCCACGCGGCGCAGCTCGGCCTCCACCAGCGGCTGCACGCCGGCCCAGGCCTCCTGGCCGGCGGTCCCATGCGTGCGGTGCGCCGTGTCCAGGGCCTTCAGCTGCTGCGTCGCGGCCTCGCGCCGGACGTCGTCCAGGATGACGATCCGGTCCCCGGGGCGCAGGCGCCGGGGATCGACCCCGGGATTCGCCGCCTCCAGATCCTTGTCGGTCTGCCCGACGCGCGGCGCGATGCTGGAGAAGGTGTCGCCCGGCCGCACCTGATACGCGACGGCTCCCGACGGGTCCTTGGCCGGATCGGGCAACGGTGCGGACCGGCCCTGGGCGTCCTGCCATTCGGCCGTCCGATCCCGGCCGCCCCCTGTCGCGGTCTGCCGCGGCCCTTCGAACAGGACGCGGCGAGGTGTTGCCGGAATGGTCATCGGCGAGCCCCCATTTACGCTGCGGGCAGAAAACACCGCCCGGACGGTCGTGGCGCCTTTGCAGCAACAAATATTACAGATCAGTTAAACTGAGAAGTCATAAATAAACTCATGACAATTCGTCCTGGAAAGTGACGAGACATTGCTTGTGTCCGTCAGAATAATTGTGCGCGATTGTCCAGCTTCAGCTCGAGCTCGTCCCGGCACGGCGGGCCAGAAGGTGCCGGGCGACGTAGAGGTCCTGGACGGACAGTCCCGAGCTGTCGAAGACGGTGATCTCCGCCGCGGCGCGGCGGCCGGGATGGCGCCCCGCGAGGACGTCGCCGATCGCCACCGGCGCCGCGTCCGGCGGCGCGTGCTGGAACTCGCCGATGGCGCGGGACTGGGCCGGCAGGTCGCAGAACAGGCTCGCCCCGGCCAGGAGGTGCGGCGGCAGCTCCTGCTTGCCGCGGGCATCCGACCCCATGCTGGCGACATGCGTGCCCGGGCGCACCCAGCCAGCCTCGAACAGCGGCGACGTCGCCGATGTGGCGGTGACGATGATGTCGGCGGCCCGGCAGGCGGCCTCGGCGGCGGCGGTCTCCGCCGCGAGGCCCTGGTCGCGCAGCTCCGCCGCCATCGCGGCGCCCTGCTGCGGGTTCCGCGCCACCACCAGCACGCGGCGGATCGGGCGGATGCGCGCCACGGCCGCGCATTCGTACCGCGCCTGGTGGCCGGCGCCGAAGACGGCGAGGGTGGCGGCATCGGGCCGCGCCAGCGCATCCGCGGCGACGGCATCGGCGGCGGCCGTGCGGTAGGCGTTCAGGGTGCCGGCCTCGATCGCCGCGCCGATCCGGCCCTTCTCCTGGTCGAACAGCAGGATCAGCGAGTTGTGGCGCGGCAGGCCGATCGCCGGGTTGCCGGGCCAGTAGGAGCCGACCTTGAGCCCCGCGACATCGGCCGCCGCGGCGGCCTTGACGGTGAAGCGGTTCTCCCGCGCCGACCCGTGCCCATGCACCACCGGGAAGGAGTCGGTGCCGGCTTCGCAGACGGCGATCAGCGCCTCGCGGACGGCCGCATAGGCCATCTCATGCGTGGCCAGGGCGGCGGATTCGGCTTCGGGGACGAACAGCATCATCGGCCTCCTGTCTACCAGCCGCCGAAGCGCGGCCAATGCGCGAGGCCCGCCGCCGGGTCGGCCGGCAGCACCTCGTAGCCGCCGAACTGGGCGGCGGTGGCGCAGGCGTGGTTGGGCAGGATGCGCAGGCGGGTGCCGGCCGGCAGGTCGGGCAGGGCACCCCGGCTGCCGGGGCGGAGCGAGACGACGCCGTGCTCCTGGTTGGCGCCGGAGACGACGAGGTCGCCGAGCACGGTCCCCTCGATGTCGCAGACCAGGCCGCAGCCCTGGTCGACCGCCTGGCCCGCCGTGCCCCGGTCGCGCGACAGCGCCATCCAGCCGGCGTCGATGAAGAGGCAGCCGCGCTCGCGGTTCTGCCCGATGACGCTGGTCAGCACCGACAGCGCGATGTCGTCGGTCGAGCACACGCCGATGCCGGCCATGACCAGGTCGAAGAAGACGTAGACGCCGGCGCGCATCTCGGTCACGCCCGACAGGTCGCGGGCGGCGTGCGCGGTCGGCGTCGAGCCGACGCTGACGACCGGGCAGGGCAGGCCGGCCGACCGCAGGGCCCCGGCCGCCGCCACCGCGGCGGCCCGTTCCCGCTCGGCGAAGGCCGCATGCGCCTCGGCGCCGGACACGCCGTAGCTTTCTCCGGCATGGGTCAGCACGCCGCGCAGCTCGGCGCCGCCGTCGTGGAGCATGCGGCCAACGGCCGGGAGGGCCGGATCGTCGGGCCTCAGCCCGCCGCGATGGCCGTCGCAATCGACCTCGATCAGGGCCGGGATCCGCGCGCCGGCCCGGCGTGACGCCTCGGCCACGGCCGCGGCCTGCCCAGGCGAATCGAGGATGACCGACAGGTCGCAGCCCCGGGCGCGGATGGCGAGGACCCGGTCCAGCTTCTGCGGGGCGATGCCGACCGCGTAGACGATGTCGCGGATGCCCGCCGCGGCGAACACCTCCGCCTCCTTCAGCGTCGAGACCGTCGCCGGGCCGTCGCCGCCCGTCAGGACGCGCCGCGCCACCTCGATCGACTTCGCCGTCTTGAGATGGGGGCGCAGCGCCACGTTCAGCGGCTGCAGCCGACTGCGCAGGCGCTCGATGTTGCGGAGCATGCGGCCTTCGTCGAGGACGAGGCCCGGCGTTTCGACGGCGTGGAGACGATCGGCGGCGGACATCGGCGGCTTCCGAAGCAGGATGTACGAGGTCTAGACGGAAGCCAGTGCAGGCGCAATTTACCGCTCCTGCATTCAAGGTTAAGTTCAGCCTTAATGATCACGTCGCAGGACCTCCAGTTCTTCGCGGTGGTGGCGGCGTCCTCGTCGCTCGCCGCCGCGGCCCGCGCCCTCGGCGTGACCCCGCCGGCCGTCACCCAGCGGCTTCGCCAGCTGGAAGAGCGGCTGAAGGTGCGCCTGGTCGACCGCACCGGCCGAAGCCTGCGGCTCACGGCCGAAGGCGCCCTGCTGGCCGAGCGCGGCGCCCGCGTGCTGGGGGAGATGGCCGGGATCGTGGAGAGCATGGCCGATCGCCGGCAGGCCGTCCTGGGGCACCTGCGGGTGGCCGCCCCCTTCGGCTTCGGGCGGGCCTATGTCGCCCCGGCCATGGCGGCGCTGAAGGCGCAGCACCCCGAGGTCGAGCTGACGCTGATCCTGTTCGAGGATCCCGCCGGCGGCCTCGCGGCCGGCAGCTGGGACGTGCTGGTCCAGGTCGGGCCGCTCGCCGATTCGGCCCTGACCCTGCGCCGGCTGGCGCCGAACCGCCGCCTGCTGTGCGCCGCGCCGTCTTATCTGGCGAGGCGCGGTGCGCCCGGGCGGCCGGAAGAGCTGCGGGGCCACGACTGCGCGGTGATCCGGGAAGACCGGGCCGACGTCACGCTCTGGAGCTTCACCCATGCCGGCGGGCGGCGGGCCACGGTCCGCATCCACCCGGTCCTGAACAGCAATGACGGCGGGGTGGTCCGGCAATGGGGGCTCGCCGGCCTCGGGATCATCCTGCGCTCCGAATGGGACGTCGCCGCGGACCTGCGGGCCGGCCGGCTCGTGCCGCTGCTGCCGGACTGGCATCTGCCGGACGCCGATGTCGTGGCGCTGCTCGGCCCGCGGACCGGACGCGTGGCGCGGACGGAGCGGTTCCTGGACGTTCTCGAGGCGGCGCTGCGGCCCGTCCCCTGGCGGATCGCGGAACCGGCGTGAGCGCTTCCGGCCCGGCCGTCATGTCTCATGGGTCGCGGCGGTCCGCGCCGGGCTGGAGGCAGCCCTCGCGCACGGCGTGCCGGACCTGGTCGCGGCGGACTCCCATGTCGGTGAGCAGGTGGTCGCTGAGCGCCAGCAGCATCGCCGTGTCCCGCCGGATCCGCAGCCGATGCCGGATCCAGGCCAGGCCGCGGGCGGCGGCGGTCGCCGGCCGGGCCGCCGGGACGGCTGTCCGCGAGTTGCGGGATGAAACGATCGTGGTCATCGTCGGGTCTCCTTGGCTGTCGATCCTCGATGCTGGCCCGGTCGGGGCGGGATCGATGTCACCTGGGTCACCCTAGGGCGATCGAAGTTTTTCGTGTTAGCGCCACTCCGTCGATTTATGTATGTGAGTCGCCATGATCCATCCGGACAACCGGGTCCATCCCGATCTCGACCGGCCGGAGGGGGAGGACTACCCGGCCGCCGCCCTCACCTTCGCCGGCGAGGTCGAGGCCGGGCTGCACTTCCGGTCGCACAGCCACCGCTGGGCCCAGCTGTTCCACATCGTCTCCGGCTCGGTGACGGTCGAGACCGGGCGCGGCAGCTTCGTGGTGCCGCCGGAACGGGCGCTGTGGATCCCGCCGGACGTGCCGCATGCCGTGACCTATCTGCAGCGATCCGCGCTGCGCTACCTGTTCCTGCGGCCCGAAGCCGTGCGCCACCTGCCGCGCGAGCCGTCGGTGATCCGGCTGTCGCCGCTGCTGCGCGAGCTGGTGCTGGCGCTTCTGGGCTATCCGCGCGACGCCGCGACAGGCGGCCCGGCGGGGCGGATCGTCGACGTGATCCTCGACCAGCTGGTGACCGAGCCGATCGCGCCCCTGCACCTGCCGATGCCGCAATCCGCCCGGCTGCGGCGCGCCGTCGCCGGGCTGGCGGCCGACCCGGCGGGGGCCGACGGCCTGGCCGAGGTGGCGCGGCGGGCGGCGCTGTCGGAACGGTCCTTCGAGCGGCACTTCCGGGTCGAGACCGGCCTCAGCTTCCGGGCCTGGCGGCGCCAGGCCAGGCTCCTGAAGGCGGTGGAGTGGCTGTCGCTCGGCATTCCGGTCGGCGAGGTGTCCGACCGGCTCGGCTATGAAGGGCCCAGCGCCTTCGTCGCCGGCTTCCGCAAGGCCTTCGGCGTCACCCCCGGGCGGTATTTCGCGGAGGGCGGCTGAGCCGCTCCCTTGGCAGGTCGCGCCGGACGCGGTACCGAATCCGACACGGCAGCGGAATTTCTGCTGGAAATAGGAGGATCGTCCATGCGTGCTTCCCTCGCCGGCCTGGTTGCCCTACTGGCGGTCGCCGCCGCCATCCCGACATCCGCCGGGGCCGACGAATGCGACAACGCCCAGGGCGGGCAGGCCGGGCTGAACGAGTGCTACGGCAAGGCGTTCAAGGCGTCGGATGCCGAGCTGAACAAGCTCTATAAGGAGATCGAGGCCCGGCTGAAGGATGACCCGGACACGACCAAGCTGCTGGTGACGACGCAGCGGGCCTGGATCGCCTTCCGCGACGCGGAATGCAATTTCCAGGAGTCCGCCGTCTCGGGCGGCACCGCCGCCCCGATGATCCATTCGATGTGCCTGGACGGCCAGACCAAGAGCCGGATCGAGGACTTCAAGGCCTATCTGAACTGCGCGGAAGGCGACATGAGCTGCCCGGTCCCGGCGGCGAACTGATCATCTGTCGCCGCTTCAGGAGGACGATCCATGGGAGCCTCGACGGCCGGACCGCCCCTCACCGGCGGCTGCCAATGCGGCCAGGTGCGTTACGAGCTCACCGGCGCACCGCTCGGCCTGTATGTCTGCCATTGCCGCGAATGCCGGAAGCAGTCGGCCTCGGCGTTCGGGATCTCGGCGTTCTTCCGCAGCGCCGACCTTCGCCTGCTCGGCGGCACGCTCAGCCGCTGGTCGCGGCCGACGAAATCGGGATGGGCGATCGTCTCCTTCTTCTGCCCGAACTGCGGATCGCGCCTCTGGGACGGCGACAAGGACCGGGAGGACGAGATCTGCATCAAGGGCGGCTCGCTCGACGAGCCGCTGGACCTGAGCGAAGCCGTCCACATCTGGACCAGCCGGGCCCTGCCCGGCGTGATCATTCCCGGGCACGCCCGGCAATGGCCGGAGGATCCGGACTAGGCGCGGCCGGCCCCGTTCGCAAAGGCGCGGGGGCGGCCGTATGGCTACCGCAGCAGCTTGAGCGAGCCGGTCAGCGACTTGACCCATTTCGCCGGGCCGGCGAGGCCCAGCCCGTCGATCGCCTCCTCGCCCAGGTCCCGGGCGGGGAAGGCCGCCTCGTACTCGGCATAGGCGTGCAGCGACCGGGCGAAGGCCGGAAAGGGCACCACCGCCCGCTCGCCCACTCCCTCGACTGGCGGCTGGGCCAGCGCCTTCAGCAGCAGCGCCCGGATCGCCTCCGCATCGGCCTGCAGCACCGGCACCGGCTGGTTCGAGCTGATGTCGATGGTACGGTCCCGGCGGTCGGTCAGCCGGCGCGCCGCCAGGGCCGGCAGCCGGGCGCCCAGCCCGATGGCGATGGCGCCGGCGGTGTTGGCGATCAGCCCGAGCGGCAGGCCGGGGTTCACGACGATGGGTAGGATCTGCCGGGAAACATCCGCTTCAAGGTAGATCATGCTCGAACCAGTCGATCTCCGCATCCTCGCCGCCCTGCAGCAGGACGGCCGCCTGACCAACCAGGCGCTGTCGGCCGAGGTCGGGCTGTCGACCTCGCCCTGCTGGCGGCGGGTCCGGCAGTTGGAGGAGGACGGCGTCATCCAGGGCTATGCGGCGCTCTTGGACCGGCGGCGGATCGGCCTCGGCGTGCTCGCCTTCATCCGGGTCAGGATCGACAGCCACAGCGAGGCGGAGGCGGAGGAGTTCTCGGAGAGCGTCCGGCAGTTGAAGGAGGTGGTCGCCTGCTACAGCATCGCCGGCGATTCGGACTTCCTGCTGCAGGTCGTCGCCCCGGATCTCGACAGCTATGCCGACTTCGCCATGGCGGTGGTGCGCCGCCTGCCCGGGATCAAGGAGATGCAGACGATGTTCGTGCTGAAGGAGATCAAGCCGTTCAGGGGCTTCCCGCTCGACAAGGCTTGAGGCGGGGCGACCCCCCTCACGGCTGGCGCAGCACCACGACGGCGTAGGTGCAGGGGTGCGCGCCCTCGTTGCGGAAGGTGCAGTCGACGGGCGGGCCGAGCTCGAGGCAGTCGCCGGCCTGCATCTCGTGCCGCGCCGCCCCTTCGACGAAGACCAGTTCGCCGCCCAGCACCCAGATCAGCTGGCGCTGGAAGGCGTAGGCCGAGGCCGGCATCGGCACCTCCCGCCCGGCCGGCAGCTCGATGCGGACGAGGTCGAGCGGCAGGTCCGTGCGCGGCGACACGTGCCGGCGGAGATAGCCGGTCTGCGGGTCGGTCCACACCGGCTGGTCGGCCCGCCGCGACAGCCGGCCCTGCTGCATCTCCGCCCGCGCCATCAGCGTCGACATGCTCAGGCCGAAGGCGCCGGACAGCTTGCCCAGCAGGCTGGCCGTCGGGCTGCTCTCGCCGCGCTCGACCTTGAACACCATGGCGCGGGAGACGGCGGCGCGTGCGGCGAGGGCGGAGAGGGACCAGCCGCGGCTCTCCCGCTCGATCCGGATACGGGCGCCGATGCGCCGGTCGATGCCGTCGGATTCCATCATGCGTACTACTATAATGGACCATATGAGCAATGCGTATCACTAAAGTGGACGACATTGCGAGGACGCCGTATCAACGAGCTGTCCATGGCCGTGAGGGTGAGATGCGCATTCGCGACGCCGAGGCCGGAGACGTCGACGGCATCCTGGCGATCTACAACGACGCCGTGCTGCACACGACGGCGATCTGGAACGAGACCGTGGTCGACGCGGCGAACCGCGCCGCCTGGCTGGGGGAGCGCCGGCGCCTCGGCTACCCGGTGCTGGTGGCGGTCGACGATGACGGCCGGGTGGCGGGGTACGCCTCCTTCGGCGACTGGCGTGCCTGGGACGGCTACCGCCATACCGTCGAGCATTCGGTCTATGTCCACCGCGACCGGCGCGGCGGCGGGGTCGGCAGGGCGCTGATGCTGGAGCTCATCGTCCGGGCGAAGGCCCTCGGCAAGCACGTCATGGTCGCCGGCGTCGAGGCGGGCAACGCCGGCTCCATCCGGCTGCATGAGAGCCTCGGCTTCGAACCGGCGGGGGTGATGCGCGAGGTCGGGGCGAAGTTCGGCCGGTGGCTCGACCTCGCCTTCCTGCAGCTGCGGCTCGACGCACGCGCCGATCCGGACGGCCGGGACTGATGGGCGCCGCCGCCACGGTCGCGCTGCTGGTCTCGGCCGGGCTGTGCCTGGTCCTGCAGAACCTGCTGATGGTGCGGATCACGCTGTCGGCCTCGACCGTGCTGGTCGCGCTGGTGATCAACTCCGCCGTCGGGCTGACGGCGCTGCTGGCCCTGCTGCTGCTCCGCAACGGCCCGGGCGGCGTGGCCGAGGCGGTGTCGGCCCTGCGCCCCTGGGCCTTGCTGCCGGGGCTGCTGGGCTCCTTCTTCGTCTTCGCCGGCATCCTCGGCTACCAGCGGCTTGGGGCGGCGCCCACCATCGCCATCCTGGTGGCCAGCCAGCTGGCGGCCGGGCTGGCGGCGGATCAGCTGAAGTCCGGCGCCCAGGCGCTCTCGACGCAGGGGCTGCCGATCCTCGGCGCGATCCTGCTGGTCGTCGGGGCCTTTCTGATCGCCCGGCGGGGCGTCTGACCGCTCAGACCCGGCCGAGCCAGCCTTCGCCGTCGATCACCGAATCGACCGCGCGGGAGATCTCCGTCGGGCCCTTGCCCTGGGCGCGCAGCTCGGAGCGCAGGAGGCCGAGCCGGGCCAGGCGGGCGCCCCAGTCGCGATGGATCAGCCGCTCGGCGGCCAGGCGCAGCCGGCCGGCCAGGCGGGGGCTCAGCCCGCCGGTCGAGATCGCCACCACCAGGTCGCCGCGGCGCACGATCGCCGGCAGGTGGAAGTCGCACAAGGCCGTGCGGTCCTCGACATTGACCAGCAGGCCGAGGCGGCGGGCGAGCAGGGCGAGGTCGGCGGCGCGGGCCTCGTCCAGGTCGGCCACCAGCAGCAGGCGCTGGGCGCCGAGATCAGCCGCGCTCGGCAGGCGCCGCCGCAGCCGGTCGCCAGCGGCCAGCACAAGGTCGGGCGACGGGGCGTCGGCGAAGACGGCGACGGTGAAGCCACCCTCGTCCAGCTGGGCCAGGCGGCGCACCGCCTTGTCGCCCCGGCCGACCAGGGCGACCGGGACCGCTTCCGGGCAGAGGGCGATCGGCAGCATCAGGCGGCCTCGGCGGTGGAGATGAGGGCGGTCAGCCGCTCCAGTCCCTGGCGGTGGCAGTAGTCGCCGAAGCCCTCGCCCGGCAGGCGCTCCTGGGCGAAGGCGGCGAAGATCGGCTCCAGCGTGGTGGCGATCGCCGCCTCCGGCACCTTCTCCGCCAGCTTGGCGTTCAGCCGCGTGCCCTCGAAATCGCCGCCGACGAACAGGGCGAAGGTGCCCGGGGTGCGGCCGACGATGCCGATGTCGCCGGCATAGGGGCGGGCGCAGCCGTTCGGGCAGCCGGTCATGCGGATGCTGAGCCGTTCGTCGATCAGCCCGTGGCGGCGCAGCACCGCCTCGAAGGAATCGATCACCGGCTCGCGGATGCGCTCGGCCTCCGACAGCGCCAGGCCGCAGGTCGGCAGGGCCGGGCAGGCCAGGGCCCAGCGCCGCACCTGGGTCAGGTCCTCGGCGAAGACCACGCCGTGGCTGCGCAGATGCGCCGCGATCTCGTCGCGCTCGCCCGGTGCGATGTCGGCGATCAGGATGTCCTGCTGCGGCGTCAGCACCGCCGGCTTGGCCCAGTTCTCGAACAGCGTGCGCAGCGCGGTGCGCAGCCGCACGGCCGGGCCGTCCTGGATCCGGCCGCTGGCCACCGGCAGGCCCAGCCAGAAGCGGCCGTCGCCCTGCTCGTGCCAGCCGAGATGGTCGGGCACCCGGAACGGCGCGTGCGGCAGCGGGTCGGCCAGGACCCGGCCGAACTGGCGCTCCAGCTCCTTCCGGGTCCAGTCCAGGCCCATGTCGTCCAGCACGTATTTCAGCCGGGCGCGCTTGCGGTCGGCGCGGTTGCCGTGGTCGCGGTACAGGCGGATCACCGCCTCGGCGCCCTGCAGCAGCTCGCCCGGCCCGACCGAGGCGATCGGCGAGCCCATGCGGGCATAGGTGCCGGGCTTGGTGTGGGTCAGGCCGTGGCCGCCGCCGAGATTGAGGTTGTAGCCCTGCAGCTGGTCGCCCTCGAACACGGCGAGGATGCCGAGGTCGTGGGTCAGGATGTCGACCGTGTTGTCCTCGGGCGCGGCCAGGCCGATCTTGAACTTCCGCGGCAGATAGGTCGCACCGTACAGCGGTTCGTCGACCGATTCGGCCGGCGCTTGGCTCTCTTCGTCCAGGAACAGCTCGTAATAGGCCCGGCTCTTCGGCAGCAGCCGCGTCGACAGGAAGCGGGCATCCGCCTCCAGCCGGGCATGCACCGCGTCGCGGATCGGCGCCGGGGTGGTCATGACATTGCGCACCACGTCGCCGCAGGCGGACATGGTGGTCAGCATCGAATGGTTGATGTCGGCGATCGTCGCCTTCAGGTTTCCCTTCAGGACGCCGTGGAATTGGATGCCCTGGCGCGTGGTAATCCGCACCGATCCGTTGGCATATCTGTCGGCGATGGCGTCGAGGGCCAGGTATTGCTCGGCCGTGATCCGCCCGCCCGGGATGCGGGCGCGGATCATGAACTGGTATTCCTTCTCCAGCCCCTGCTTCTTCCGCGCGGTCGCGGTGTCACGGTCGTACTGCTCATAACTGCCGTGGAATTTCAGCAGGTTATAGCTTTCCTCGGTGACCGAGATGCCGGGCGTGGCAAGGTCGGCGGCGATGCCGCCGCGCAGGAATCGGCTCTGTTCCTTCACGCCTTCGACGGCGGAAAGCTTCGGCGGGGCCGCGGGCGCGGCGGTCGGATCGGCGGACATCGGCGGCGGCGTTCTATCCACAATTGATGGTTGACATTAGTCTCCAGATTCACACACAGTCAACCAGCAAATGCGCTCCATTTTACAGTGAAATTGGAGAGTTTGCCGAGAATGAGCACCCGATGTCCGTCTCTGCCGCTGCACGCTCGCAGCTCGATCAGGAGCTGATCGCCGCCGAATTCGACGGGCTGGACGGGCGTGCGCTGATCGAAAAGGTATTGGCGGACCCCAGGCTCGGGCCGGTCGCCCTGGTGTCGTCCTTCGGCACGGAATCAGCGGTGCTGCTGGCCCTGGCGGCCGAGGTCGCGCCGGCCGTGCCGGTCATCTTCCTCGACACGCTGCGGCATTTCGGCGAGACTCTGCGCTACCGCGACCGGCTGGTCGCGCAGCTCGGACTCGAGGATGTACGCTCGGTCAGGCCCGACCCCGACGAAATCGCCAGACGAGACCCCGACCTGCTGCTGTTCCGGCGCGACCCCGATGCCTGCTGCGCGCTGCGCAAGGTCGAGCCGCTGGAACGCGCGCTCGCCGGCTTCGGCGGCTGGATCACCGGCCGCAAGCGCTTCCAGGCGCTCACCCGCGCCGACCTGCCGGCGGTCGAATGGGCGCCGGACGAGGGCCGCTTCAAGATCAACCCGCTGGCCGGCTGGTCGTCCGACCGGGTCGCCGCGGAATTCGAGGCCCGGGGCCTGGCGCATCATCCGCTGGAGGCCGACGGCTTCCTGTCGATCGGCTGCATGCCCTGTACCGAGCGGGTGGCGCAGGGCGCCGACCCGCGCTCCGGCCGCTGGTCTGGCCAAGACAAGACCGAATGCGGTATCCACCGCCCCGCCGATCCCGTCTCCTCCCCGGTCACGCACCTGTAGATCATGAATCATCTCGACGAACTCGAAGCGGAGAGCATCACCATTCTCCGCGAGGCCTTCGCCCGTATCGATCGGCTGGCGATGCTCTGGTCCATCGGCAAGGACTCGACCCTGATCCTGTGGCTGCTGCGCAAGGCGTTCTTCGGCCATGTGCCGTTCCCGCTGGTCCAGCTCGAGACCCATATGGAGCTGCCGGAGGTCTATGAGTTCCGCGATCGGCTGGTGCGCGAATGGAACCTGCCGCTGATCGTCGAGGACTGCCCGCCGGAGGAGCTGATGGACCAGACCCTGGCGCCCGGCGGCCGGGCGGCGGCGCGCAAGACCGAAGGGCTGAAGGCGGTGATCCAGCGCGAGGGCTTCGAGGGCATCATCGTCGGCATCCGCCGGGACGAGCAGGGCACGCGGGCGAAGGAGCGGGTGTTCAGCCCGCGCAGCTTCGAGGGCGCGTGGGATGTGGCCGACCAGCCGGCGGAATTCTGGGGCCAGTACAAGACCCGGTTCGAGCCCGGCACCCATGTCCGGATCCACCCGATCCTGAAATGGACCGAGATCGACGTCTGGCGCTACACCCAGCGCGAGGGCATCCCGATCGTGCCGC
Organism: Inquilinus sp. NPDC058860; assembly: GCF_042743185.1. Lineage (NCBI taxonomy): Bacteria > Pseudomonadati > Pseudomonadota > Alphaproteobacteria > Rhodospirillales > Rhodospirillaceae > Inquilinus > Inquilinus sp. NPDC058860. Next base: position 23,321 of record NZ_JBHYMS010000017.1, read on the forward strand.
TGTACCTGGCCAAGGACGGCCTGCGCTACCGCTCGCTCGGCGAGAAGAACATCACCCTGCCGGTGGCCAGCGACGCCGACACGATCGAGGCGATCATCGCCGAGCTCGAGACCACCAAGGTCTCCGAACGCTCCGGCCGGATCATCGACAACGAGACCGAGGACGGCTTCGAACGCCTCCGCAGTGCGGGGTACATGTGACCATGGACGGAATCGTCGCCCTGCACCCGGCACTGGCCGCCGCCCGCACCCTGCGCGTCGTCATCGCCGGCCATGTCGACCACGGCAAGTCGACCCTGATCGGCCGCCTGCTGCACGACACCGGCGCGCTCGGCCCCGAGCGCGTCACGGCGGTCGAGGCGATGAGCAAGAAACGCGGCATGCCGTTCGAATGGTCGTTCCTGATCGACGCGCTGCAGTCGGAGCGCGACCAGGGCATCACCATCGACACGGCCGAGGTGCAGTTCCGCACGCCGCGCCGGCGCTACGTGCTGATCGACGCGCCGGGCCATGCCGAGTTCCTCAAGAACATGGTCTCCGGCGCCGCCGGGGCCGATGCGGCGCTGCTGCTGGTCGATGCGCGCGAAGGCACGCTGGAGCAGTCGCGCCGCCACGCCCTGATCCTCGGCCTGCTCGGCATCACCCAGGTGGTGGTGGCGATCAACAAGATGGACCTGGTCGAGTACGACCAGGCCCGCTTCCAGGCGGTGGTCGACGAGATCTCGGCCTATCTCGGCAGCGTCGGCATCACGCCCGCGGTGGTGGTGCCGCTGGCCGCCCGGCATGGCGAGAACATCGCCACCCGCTCGGCCCTGATGCCCTGGCATGACGGGCCGTCGCTGGTCGAGGCGCTGGACGGGCTGGAAGCGGCGCCGTCGCCGACCGACCAGCCGCTGCGCCTGCCGGTGCAGGACGTCTACAAATTCGACGAGCGCCGCATCGTGTCCGGCCGGATCGAGAGCGGCGCGCTCGCGGTCGGCCAGACCCTGCGCTTCGCCCCCTCGGGCAAGGTCGCGCGCATCGCCACGATCGAGAGCTGGCCGGCGGCGGAGATCACCAGCGCCCGCGCCGGCCAGGCGGTCGGGCTGACGCTCGACCCGCCGGTCTTCGTCGAGCGCGGCCAGATCGCCACCCTGGTCGAAGAGGCGCCCGAGACCGCGACCCGGCTGAAGCTGCGCCTGTTCTGGCTGGCGCGCGAGCCGCTGCGCCCCGGCGCCCGGCTGACCCTGCGCCTGGCATCCGCCGAGCACACGGTGACGGTGGAGCGCATCGCCCATGTGGTCGAGGTGCACACGCTGGAGACCCGGACGGCGGAGCTGGTGCGGCGCAACGAGACGGCGGAGATCGAGGTGGTCGGCCGCACCGCCATGGCCTTCGACCGCCACGCTGATCTGCCCGGCACCGGCCGCGGCGTGCTGGTCGACGGCTACGACGTTGTGGGCGGCGTCACCATCCTCGACGCCACCGCCGACAGCCGCCTCCTGTTCCCGACCGAGCGGCGGGTCGACGCCGCCGCCCGGCGCATCGCCAACGGCCATGCCGGCGGCGTGGTCTGGCTGACCGGCCTGTCCGGCTCCGGCAAGTCGACCCTGGCGACGGCGCTGGAATCCCGCCTGTTCGCCCGCGGCTGGCAGTCGACCGTGCTGGACGGCGATTCGCTGCGCACCGGCCTCGGCCGAGACCTCGGCTTCTCGACCGAGGACCGGGCCGAGAACGTCCGCCGCGCGGCCGAGGTGGCGCGGCTGTTCGCTGAGGCCGGGCTGATCGCGATCGTGGCGCTGATCTCGCCGGAGCGCTGGCACCGCGCCCTGGCCGGCGACGTGATCGGCGACGGCTTCCGCGAGATCTTCGTGAAGGCCGACCTGGCGATCTGCGAGCAGCGCGACCCCAAGGGCCTCTACGCCAAGGCGCGCCGCGGCGAGATCCAGGGCTTCACCGGCGTGTCCGCCCCCTATGAGGCGCCGGAGACGCCGGACCTGACGATCGACACCGGCGCGATGCCGGTGGATGCTGCGATCGACCTCCTGGAATCCTTCGCCATCACCAGCTTCGCCGGTGCCGCCAAGCGGGCCGGGGAGGACGCGGACCCGTCGATTTAGCCTGCTTTCTTCTGTCATGCCCGGGCTCGACCCGGGCATCCAGAGGCTGTCGACATCTCCTGGATTGCCGGGCTTGACCCACGGCTGTCCGGTTGAGGAAAAATCGCAACCGAAGCGTGTTTATCTTAGGTTGTTATTCTATTTTATTGTCATCCTCGGGCTTGACCCGAGGATCCAGGGCTTTCAAAGCAGCTCTCGGTGGCCCCTGGATTGCCGGGTCAAGCCCGGCAATGACAATAAAAGTTTAGTTCTTCGCCTAGATCTGCAACCCGAAAAGCTTAACCGGACAGCCGTGGGTCAAGCCCGGCAATGACAGGTAAAGAGGACAGAGCACATAGGTTGGGTTGAGCAACGCTCAACCCAACAGGGATGTTGGGTTCGCCACGGCGAACCCAACCTACGACAGCCGGCCTACCGCTTCTCGTCGATCAGCGCGCGCAGGCGTGCCATCGCCTCGTCATGGGGGACCGAGGGCTGCGTGCTGGCCAGGGCCGCTTCCACCTTGGCGCGGAACCAGCGGTCATAGGCCTCCGCCTCTTCGACCGTGGCGAACTCGGATTCGATCGGGGACAGGGCATGGCTCATGCCCTCAATATAGGGGCTTTCCAGGCCGGTGACCACCGGCCGGCCTCACTCCACCCCGGCGTCCTTGCGCAGCAGGGCGCGCAGCTCCTGCGGCAGCGAGGCCCAGTGCTGGTTGGTCAGGGCGCCGTGCAGGGCATAGAGCGCGTTGACCGTGATCAGCTCCGGCTGCGCCGCCTTCAGGCGCTGCCAGGCCTCGATCGGGCCGATGGCGCGCAGCTCCGTCTCGGTGGTGATGCCGACGGCGGCCAGCCATTCCGCGGTCTTGGGCCCGAGATTGGGCAGGGTCGAGATCGGGCGTTCCCTCACGGCCGCAGCAGCCCCATGATGTCCTGGGTCTCGGCCAGCACCGGCGCCGCGATGGCCGCGGCCTTCTCGCCGCCGCGGCGCAGCACCGCGTCGACATGGCCGGGATCGGCCATCAGCCGGCGCATCTCGCCGCCGATCGGCGCCAGCACCGCCACCGCCACGTCGGTCAGCGCACCCTTGAAGGTCGAGAACGGCGCGCCGCCGAACTCGGCCAGCACCGCGTCGACATCCTTGCCGGCCAGGGCGCCGTAGATGGCGACCAGGTTCTCGGCCTCCGGCCGGCCGGCCAGGCCGGCGGCCTCGGCCGGCAGCGGCTCGGGGTCGGTCTTGGCCCGGCGGAACTTCAGCGCGATGGTGTCGGCGTCGTCGGTCATGTTGATGCGGCTGTAGTCGGACTCGTCCGACTTGCTCATCTTCTTCGACCCGTCGCGCAGGCTCATCACCCGGGTGGCGGAGCCCAGGATCTGCGGCTCCGGCAGCGGGAAGAACTCGACGCCGTAGCGCTGATTGAAGGACTGGGCGATGTCGCGGGTCAGCTCCAGATGCTGCTTCTGGTCCTCGCCGACCGGCACATGCGTGCCCTTGTACAGGAGGATGTCCGCCGCCATCAGCACGGGATAGGCCAGGAGGCCGTGCATCGCCGTGTCCTGCTGCTTGCCGGCCTTGTCCTTGAACTGGGTCATGCGGCGCAGCCAGCCCAGCGGGGTGACGCAGGAGAACAGCCAGGCCAGCTCGCTGTGCTGGGGCACCTGGCTCTGCGCGAACAGGATGCTGCGCGCCGGGTCGATGCCGACGGCCAGCAGCGTCGCCGCCAGTTCGCGGATATGGGCGCGCAGCTCGGCCGGATCCTGCGGCTGGGTCAGCGCATGCAGGTCGACGACGCAGTAGATGGTCTCGAACTCCGCCCCGTCCTGCAGCGCCACCCAGTTCCGCACCGCGCCGAGATAGTTGCCGAGGTGCATGTTGTGGGTGGGCTGGATGCCCGAGAAGATGCGCTTCATGTCCGCCGGTGCCGCACAGGGGGTGGGGGAGGCAAGGGTTATGGCCGGGCCGGTACAGCCGGGTCAACCCGGCAGATGCTTGCGCCGCCGGAACCGCGCCAGCCCGCCGCGGTCGACCGCGCCCAGGGCCAGGCACAGGGCGGCGTAGAGCGCGGCGCCGCCGGCGATCAGCGCGGCCAGTGCCGCGCCGCCGGTCGCCGCCATGCCCTGGCGGGCCAGCAGCAGCCCGGCGGCCATGCCCAGCGCCGCCAGCGCGATCCGGCCGCCGCGCCGGCGCAGCCCGGCATCGACCGGCAGGGCGCCGCGGCGGCGCAGCGACCGGGCCAGGAGGCCAGCATTGACCCAGGCCGAGACGGCGGTCGCCAGCGCGATGCCGACATGGCCCAGCGGCCGCATCAGCAGCACGGCGCCGGCCACGGCCAGGATGGTGGCGACCAGCGCGGTGCGCATCGGCGTCGCCGTGTCCAGCCGGGCGAAGCACAGGGTCGAGAACACCCGGATCAGGATGTAGGCCGGGATGCCGGCGGCGTAGGCGGCCAGCGCCCCGGCCACGGCCACCGTCTGCTCCGGCCCGAAGGCGCCGCGCTCGAACAGCCCATGCACGATCGGTCCCGCCAGCAGGATCAGCCCGGCGGCGGCGGGCAGGCCCAGCAGCAGCCCGACTTCGATCGCCCGGCTCTGGGTCGCCGCGACATCCTCCGGCCGATCCTCGACCAGGAGTCGGGTCAGGGTCGGCAGCAGGGCGGTGCCCAGCGCGATGCCGACGATGCCGAGCGGCAGCTGGGTCAGCCGGTCGGCGTAGTAGAGGGCGCTGACCGCGCCGGCCGGCAGGAAGCTGGCGATCAGCGTGTTCAGCACCATCTGGATCTGGGTGATGCCGGTGCCGATCGCGCCCGGCCCCATCAGCACCACCAGGCGGCGCAGCCGCGGCCCGATCCTGGGCGGCATCAGCCGCACCGGCACGCCGTGGCGGCGGCAGGCCAGCGCCAGCCAGGCCAGCTGGACGATGCCGGACAGGGTGACGCCGATCGCCAGGGCCCGGCCGGGCGACCCGGCCAGCCGGGTGCCGAACAGCAGCGCCGCGATCAGCACCAGGTTGAACAGGATCGGCGCCGCGGCGAAGGGGGCCAGCCTCTCCTGCGCGTTCAGCACGCCGCCCAAGAGGGCCGAGACCGACATCAGCAGCAGATAGGGGAAGGCCAGCCGCGCATAGTCCAGCGCCAGCGCCTGGCGCACCGGGTCGGCGACGAAGCCGGGGGCGATCACCGCCAGGATCGCGGGCATGGCCAGCAGCGCCAGCAGGGTCAGCGGGATCAGCACCGCCAGCAGCGCGGCCAGAACCTCGCCGGCGAAGGCCAGCGCCGCGGCCCGGCCGCGCTCGCCCCGCTCGGCCGCGTATTGCGGCACGAAGGTGACCATGAAGGCGCCGTCGGCGAACAGGCGCCGGGCCAGGTTGGGCAGCTTGACCGCGATCACGAAGGCGTCGGCCATCGGCCCCGCGCCCAGCAGCGAGGCGGTCAGGATATCGCGGGCGAATCCGGCGATCCGGCTGACGGCCGTCAGCCCCCCGACCGTCGCCATGCCGCGCAGCAGGGACATGGGGCGAGCTTTAGCCGTCTTTTGCGGCGGCGGGAAGGCCGGCCGAGGCGGCGATTCCGGCGGCGCTTGACAGCGCGGCGGCTCGGCGAGAGATTACGCCAAATTGTATGAGGATTGGATCGGCAGGGCCGGCCCCCGGATACCACAAGACAAACCGCGAGGCGTCGCAGTCGCCTTTCACAGGGAGGAGCACATGGATTTCACCACATTGACGAGGCATCGGGCTTGATCCACCGGTGGCAGGCTGTCCGGCGCTCCGCGAGGAGCGCGCGCGGAGGCTCGCCCGCCGATCGATCCCGTGACCGTGGACAGGCCGGCTGGAACGGCTGGGCCTGCTGCGGCATCATGGGCCATCATGCGGCAACATTGCACCGGGACCATGCCGGAACGGCCGGCCCGGACGCAGAAGAGAGTAGCAGAGGGAGAAAACGGTGAAGCTGATCACATCCATCACGGCACTGGCGCTGGGGCTGTCCGCCTTCGCGCTGTCGGCGCAGGCGGCCGAAAAGGGCCTCGTCGGCGTGTCGATGCCGACCAAGACCTCGGCGCGCTGGATCGCCGACGGCGACAACATGGTCAAGTCGCTGCAGGCCAAGGGCTACGAGGCCGACCTGCAATACGCGGGCGACGACATCCCGACCCAGCTGTCGCAGATCGAGAACATGGTCACCAAGGGCGCCAAGGTGCTGGTGATCGCCGCGATCGACGGCACCACGCTGTCCTCGGTGCTGCAGCAGGCGCACGATTCCGGGATCAAGGTCATCGCCTATGACCGCCTGATCCGCGACACGCCGAATGTCGACTACTACACCACCTTCGACAACTTCCAGGTGGGTGTGCTGCAAGCCGGCTCGCTGGTCGACGCCCTCGGCCTGAAGGACGGCAAGGGCCCGTTCAACGTCGAGCTGTTCGGCGGCTCGCCGGACGACAACAACGCCTTCTTCTTCTACAACGGCGCGATGTCGGTGCTGCAGCCCTACATCGACAGCAAGAAGGTCGTGGTGCCCAGCGGCCAGATGGGCATGGACAAGGTCGGCATCCTGCGCTGGGACGCCGCCACGGCCCAGGCCCGCATGGACAACCTGCTGTCGGCCTATTACGGCGACAAGAAGGTCGACGCGGTGCTGTCGCCCTATGACGGCCTGTCGATGGGCATCATCGCCTCGCTGAAGGCGGTCGGCTACGGCTCGGGCGACCGGCCGCTGCCCTTCGTCTCCGGCCAGGACGCCGAGGTGCCGTCGGTCAAGTCGATCCTCGCCGGCGACCAGTACTCGACCGTGTTCAAGGACACCCGCGACCTCGCCAAGGTCACCGTCGACATGATCGACGCCGTGATGTCCGGCGCCGAGCCGAAGGTCAACGACACCAAGACCTACAACAACGGGGTCAAGGTGGTGCCGTCCTACCTGCTGACGCCGGTGCCGGTGACCAAGGCCGACGTCCAGAAGACCCTGGTCGACAGCGGCTACTACAAAGCCGACCAGCTGAAGTAATCTGATGTGCCCCCAGGGCCCCGCGCTTCCGGGCGCGGGGCCCTGACGTTGCGCCCGCCGCGGTCTCCGTGGCCGGCCGGCGCCCGTGGCGAGCGGAGCCAGAGGTGGATACAGTTACCGTTGATACGATCCTGGAGATGCGCGGGATCACCAAGACGTTCCCGGGCGTGAAGGCGCTCAGCAACGTCAACCTCGCGGTCACGCGCGGCGAGATCCATGCCGTGGTCGGCGAGAACGGCGCCGGCAAGTCGACGCTGATGAAGGTCCTGTCCGGCGTCTATCCCCACGGCTCCTACGAGGGCGAGATCCGGTTCGAGGGGAAGGAGCGGCAGTTCCGCTCGATCGCGGACAGCGAACACGCCGGCATCATCATCATCCATCAGGAGCTGGCGCTGGTGCCGCTCCTGTCGATCGCCGAGAACCTGTTCCTCGGCAACGAGGTGGCGTCCCGCGGCATCATCGACTGGAACGAGACGCTGGTCCGGGCCCGGGCGCTGCTGGCCAAGGTCGGGCTGAAGGAGAACCCGGCGACGCTGGTCACCAATCTCGGCGTCGGCAAGCAGCAGCTGATCGAGATCGCCAAGGCCCTGTCGAAGGAGGTCAAGCTCCTGATCCTCGACGAGCCGACGGCCAGCCTGAACGAGAGCGACAGCAACGCGCTCCTGGAGCTGCTGCTGGAGTTCAAGCGCCAGGGCATCTCCTCGATCCTGATCTCGCACAAGCTGAACGAGATCACCAAGGTCGCCGATTCGATCACCATCCTGCGCGACGGGTCGACCATCGAGACGCTGGATGCAAGAGGGGGTGGCCAGGGGGGCGGCGAGGTCGACGAGGACCGGATCATCAAGGGCATGGTCGGCCGCGACCTGACCGACCGCTATCCCGAGCGCGAGCCGAAGCTGGGCGAGACCCTGTTCGCGGTGAAGGGCTGGAGCGTCTACCACCCGCTGCATTCCGAGCGGCAGGTGATCAAGGGCATCGACCTGCATGTCCGTGCCGGCGAGGTGGTGGGCATCGCCGGGCTGATGGGCGCGGGGCGGACCGAGTTCGCGATGAGCGTGTTCGGCAAGTCCTACGGCCAGAAGATCACCGGCACCGCCACCATGCGGGGCCAGCCGGTCGATCTCGCCACCGTGCCCAAGGCGATCGCCGCCGGCCTCGCCTATGTCACCGAGGACCGCAAGCAGCTGGGGCTGGTGCTGGGCGATTCGATTCAGCACAACATCCCGCTGGCCCATCTTCCCGGCGTGGCCCGCAGCGGCATCATCGACGAGATGCGCGAACTCGGCGTCGCCTTCGACTACCGGCGCAAGCTCAACATCCGCTCCTCCGGCGTGCAGCAGCAGACGGTCAACCTGTCCGGCGGCAACCAGCAGAAGGTGGTGCTGAGCAAGTGGCTGTTCGCGGGGCCCGAGGTGCTGATCCTCGACGAGCCGACACGCGGCATCGACGTCGGCGCCAAATACGAGATCTACACGATCATCAACCAGCTGGTGGCGTCCGGGAAGGGCGTCATCGTGATCTCGTCGGAGATGCCGGAGCTGCTCGGCATGTCCGACCGGATCTACGTCATGAACGAAGGCCGGATCTGCGCCGAGATGCCGGCCAAGGACGCCTCTCAGGAAAACATCATGCGGGCGATCATGCGCTCGAGAGAACGGGTCTAAGGAAGCACGGCCATGACCACCGAAACGACCGCCCTGCAGACTCGCGCGAACACCCGGATCGGCGAGTTCCTGAAGAACAACATCCGCGAATACGCGATGCTGCTGTCGCTCGTCGCGATCATGATCATCTTCCAGGTCGCGACCGACGGCCGGCTGTTCACGCCGCTGAACCTCAGCAACCTGATCCAGCAGAACGCCTATGTCATCGTGCTGGCCTTCGGCATGCTGCTGGTCATCGTCAGCGGCCATATCGACCTGTCGGTCGGGTCGGTCGCGGGCTTCGTCGGCGCGGTCGGCGGCGCCCTGATGGTGTGGCAGGGGCTCGATCCCTGGCTCTCGGCCATCGCCTGCCTGGCGCTGGGCGCCGCGATCGGCTCGGTCCAGGGCTATTTCATCGCCTACCGCAAGATCCCGTCCTTCATCGTCACCCTGGCCGGCATGCTGGCCTTCCGCGGCCTCTGCATCATGGTGCTGAACGGCGAGCGGGCGGGGCCGGTGCCGCAGGACTTCCAGAAGATGTCCTCGGGCTTCATCGCCGAGCTGTTCGGCTCGATGCCGGAGCTGTTCTCGGGCACCGGCAAGGTCTGGATCACCACGCTCCTGATCAGCCTCGCCGTGCCGCTGATCCTGGTCTGGTTCAACGTCAAGAAGCGGCGCAACGAGATCCAGCACGGGGTGGAGCAGGAGCCGCTGCTGTTCTTCATCATCAAGAACGCGGCGACGCTGGTGGCGCTGGCCGGGCTCGGCTACCTGCTGGCGACCTATAACGGCCTGCCCAACATCCTGATCCTGATGGGCGTGCTGGTGGTGCTCTACGCCTTCGTCACCACCCGCACCACGCTCGGCCGCCGCATCTACGCGGTCGGCGGCAACGAGAAGGCGGCCAAGCTGTCCGGCATCAACACCGAGAAGCTGGTGTTCCTGACCTTCGTCAACATGGGGGTGCTGGCGGCGCTGGCCGGGCTGATCACCACGGCGCGCCTGACCTCGGCGACGCCGCAGGCCGGCAACCAGTACGAGCTCGACGCCATCGCCGCCTGCTTCATCGGCGGCGCCTCGGCCTCGGGCGGCGTCGGCAAGATCACCGGCGTGGTGATCGGCGCCTTCATCATGGGCGTGATGAACAACGGCATGTCGATCCTCGGCCTCGGCATCGACCTGCAGATGGTGATCAAGGGCCTGGTCCTGCTCGCCGCCGTCGCCTTCGACGTCTACAACAAGAACAAGGTCGGCTGAGGCTGGCACGCCGTAGGTTGGGTTCGCGTTCGCGAACCCAACATCGCGCCGCTCTATGGGTGTTGGGTTCGCTGTCGCGAACCCAACCTACAAGGACGCTACCCCCACCAGCGGTGGAAATGGTGCAGGGGCCCGTGGCCGCCGCCGACGGACAGGCGGTCGGCCGCGGCCAGCGCCCCGGTCAGGTAATCCTTCGCCTCGCGCACCGCCGTCTCCAGGTCGGGCCGCTGCGGCAGCAGGGCCGCGATGGCCGAGGACAGGGTGCAGCCGGTGCCGTGGGTGTTGCGGGTGGCGATCCGCGGCGCCGCCAGGGTCAGGGACCCGGCCGCCGAGAGCAGCAGGTCCGGGCTCTCCGCCTCCGCCAGATGGCCGCCCTTCAGCAGCACCGCCCGGGGCCCCAGCGCCAGCAGCGCCGCGGCGATCCCCGGCATCTCGTCCCGGCTCCCGGCCGGCGCGCGGCCCAGAAGATCGGCGGCCTCCGGCAGGTTCGGCGTGACCACGGTGGCCAGCGGCAGCAGCTCCTCGCGCAGCGCCGCCACCGCGTCGGGGTCCAGCAGCCGGTCGCCGCTCTTCGCCACCATCACCGGGTCGACCACCACCCGGGTCAGCCCGTGCCGGCGCAGCGCCTCGGCCACCACGCGCACGATCTCGCCGGTCGCCAGCATGCCGATCTTCACCGCGTCGATCCGGACATCGGCCAGCAGGCAGTCGATCTGCCTGGCGACGAAGGCCGCCGGCACCAGCTCCACCGCCTGCACCCCGCGGGTGTTCTGGGCGACCAGGGCGGTGATCACCGCGCAGCCATAGGCGCCGAGGGCCGAGAAGGTCTTCAGGTCCGCCTGGATGCCGGCGCCGCCCGAGGGATCGGTGCCGGCGATGGTCAGGACATTGGGGATCATCAAGCCCTCCGTCCTTCCGCCACCGCCGCGGCGATCGCCCGGGCCGCCGCTTCCGGATCGGGCGCGGCGCAGATCGCCGAGACCACGGCGACGCCGTCCGCCCCGGCCGCGATCACATCGGCGGTCTGGGCCGCATCGATGCCGCCGATGCCGACCGCGGGCAGCGGCACCAGCCGGCGCAGTACCCGGAACCCGTCGACCCCGATCGCCGGCCGGGCCTCGGCCTTGGTGGAGGTGGCGAAGACCGGGCCGATGCCGGCGTAGTCGGCGACGGCCGGGTCGACCGCCCGCGCCTCGGCCGCGTCATGCACGGTGACGCCGACGATGCGGCCGGGGCCCAGCAGGCGCCGCGCCGTCGCCGCCGGCATGTCGCGGTCGCCGAGATGGACGCCGTCGGCGCCGACCGCCAGGGCGACGTCGACCCGGTCGTTGATCACCAACGGGATGCCATGCGGCGCCAGCACCGCCTGCAGCGCTCCGGCCGCTGCGATCAGCGCCCGGGTGGTGGCGTCGGGGTCGCGCAGCTGCACGATGGTGATGCCGCCGCGCGCCGCCGCCGCGGCCACGGCGGCGACGCCGCGCGGCCCGCTCAGCCGCGTGTCGGTGACGAGATAGACCGACAGGTCGAAGCGCCGCCCCGGTTCCGATGCTTCAGCAGCCGCAGCCATTCCGCTCCTCCTCCGGCGAAGGGCGGTCGGCGATCGATCCTGAGGATCCGGGGCCCATGGCGGGCATCGCGTGACGGCTCCCTTCGCTGGCATGACCCAGATCAGGTTCGACGGGTATGATCTCAGCCCGTTCCCGGGCACCCCGTGTCACTTCCGGGTCCAGGCTCGCAAGCCGGGACGGCCGGTGTCAAGCGCACCGGCCATGGTGCTCGCTTGATAACATCGCCCACGCAGACAGATGATGAGGGTTTGATCGAGTTGGTAGCCCGCATAGTTCGCGATGCGAACGTGGCTCCCGTTTCGACGGAAACGATGCTTTTATGGCCATATTGTAATAACGAGAATTGCTGATGCCGTCAGATATCCCCACCGCGCCTGCTTCATCCCTGAACGCGGGCCCGATTATCCGGCTGGGAGAGGTGCTTGCCGGCGCGATGCCGTTCAACGTGGGCAACGTCAGCGACACATACCGCGGCGTGATTTTCACCGAGCAGGGCGAACAAACCGCAGTCATCAAAGATCTCGAACCAAAGGAGTTGGCGAACGAGGTTCTTGCCGCTGCGCTCGGGATCCGCCTAGGCCTTCCCATTCCTCCGCCCTACATTGCGCTGGCCCACCCCGATCGATTCACTGCCCGTAAGGGGCCGACGCTCGGCGATGCAAAGTTAGTTTATGCGAGCGTCGATGTCCGCCAACCCCATGTGGCGGCTTTGTATTTCAGCGGAGGAGGGCGGGCTGTGCTAGAGCGTCTCGCGCAGTGGCAAGCGCTTGGCCGTCTGTATGGCTTCGATGCACTTGTCGCCAATATCGATCGTCATGCAGGAAATATTCTCTTTTCGGGGGATAAGGAGGTGTGGCTTATCGACCACGGGCAGTGCTTCACTGGACCTGACTGGCAGCCTGGCGATCTCGAAGCTCCCGACCGGCCCGTGCGCAGCAGGCTTACCGAATGGTTAACGCCTGTTCTGGATTACGATCAGCGGATTGCGGTTGCAGACGATGCAGCCCTCGTGGAGCTAGATACTAAGGGGCTAGATTTTCAAGCGCTGGCCGTCGTGAACCACGTTGCCCACCTGCTAACCTCGGGCGACCTTGAGGCCGTCATGTCGTTTTTGAGCAGCCGACGCGCACATGTGCCCCGATTGGCAGCATCGACGCTGGAACTCGAGAGGCTGGTCTGATGGCTCTCTCCACCTCGAACTTCCCTCGGCCGGAGGGGACGGTGCGTGGGCGTTGGGCGCCCATTTATCTGTCGCCCATTCTCGGTTCGCCGGAGCGCTTCATCATTGCTGTGGCCGCGGTGGGACTACAGGGGTTTCACATCGAAGCCGCAAACGCGCTCAATCGGCTTGAATGCCTATACGGAGTTGCGGCGGAGACCGCCCTTTTCGCAGCTGAAGTTGCATTGGACGAACTCCGAACCGCGCTCGCCACCCAAGGCTCTGCAGCGCTAGCGGAAGGGCTTCTCGTTTTCTCTGGTGTCAGCGTTGGAACTGTCGCTGAGGGCGAGGCGAGGTCTTTGGAGCAACTCGCGAAAACATGGATGGGGGCATTGTCATCGCTCTATCGGTATGAGCCCCCTCTTACGACCGTGGAGGCACATACAGAGGATGGAGGCGCTGGCGCATCGGACCGGCTCCCGATCCTCGTCCTTGAGCATGTGAAGCAGATCGCTCCACGTCTCAGTGACTATTTCAGTGAGCACATTCGGGCTCATCGCCGCCGCCGCGGACAAGGGGTGGCTCGCATCAGCATCGACTTCGCAGGGCCAAAACTTGTGGCGAACTTCGCGACGCTTCAAGCCAGCACGCAGGCCCAAGCGGTTGACCTAATCAAGCGTAAGATGTTCGATCTCAAGGTCCGTCGCGATGAGGACAAAAAGGGCCTGCCGTTTGAGCCGCGCGAACATGAGATGATCATCTTTACGCCACCGCGCGACAGTCCTTTGCTGACTGAAAAGCAGATTGAACGCCTGGACGAGGCTTTGCACGAATTGGGCGAGCAGTCAGAAAGGGAGGGATTCGTCCTGCAGGCGATGCACGCTGTGCCCGAAATTGGACAGCGCTTGCTGCAGGCGGAAGGACGCATCCCGCTTCAGTAGTTTCGCTTGTTTTCGGCCGGACTGACCGGCGGAGGAAAAAGGCCCGGCATGATGGCCGGGCGTCTATTCTGACGTGTCGATCCGGATTAGACACAAGGTAGCCCAAGCTCCGCGTTCGGTTGGTTCATCATCGCGGCATGTCTGCTGCTGGCTTCAAGCTTCAAGTGCGGCGTTCATGCCGTCTCCTTGCTGTCTCGGCCGTCCACCGCGACCAGCACGCTGCGGCCGGTGTGGCGGGTCACCGCGATCCGGGTGCCGAGGAAGGCCTCGATCACCGCGATGTTGGTGCGGGTGTGCGGCGTCGGCGCCATGGTGACGAACCGGCCGCCGGCGCCCAGCGCCATCGGCAGCAGCAGCTGGTCCGCCAGATGCGGGCCCACCGGGGCGCGGCTGGCGAGATACTGCCGCACCGCCCGGGCCGTTCCGGCGGCGACATCCTCCGCCGGCAGGCCGGGCTGGCCATGGCCGGTGAAGATCTCGATCGCGTGCTCATGCGCCACCGTCACGGTCAGGCAGTTGCCCGGTCCGTCCGCGGCGACGGCGCGGCCGGGAACGACCGTGTCGTCCCGCCAGCGCAGGGTCTTGGCGAAGGCCGCCGTCTCCCGCGCCGCGATGTGCAGCGGCAGATGGGTGACCACCGCCTCTACCTGTTGCGACAGCAGGGCGCCGCGCCGCTCCAGTACCAGCGGCGCCGGCTTGCCGCGCGGCATGACCTCGACCTCGACCACGCCGCCGCCCGCCGGATAGAAGCCGTGCCGGCGCAGCGCCGCCCGGGCGTGGATGCCCATGCGGTGCAGCAGCGGCAGGAAGGCGCGCTCGACGAAGTCGAAGCTCGGGGCGCCCATGGCATGGGTGCCGCCCTGCAGCCGCAGCCGCGACGGGGCATCCGCCAGCGCCAGCGGCAGCAGCACGGTCTGCAGCACCAGGAGCGTCGACCCGGCCGAGCCGATGGCGAAGGCATACTCACCGGCCGCGACCGTGCCCGGCGCGAAGCCGAGCGCGGTCGAGCCCAGCTCGGCCCCCGTCACCGCGGCCCGGCCGATCTCGGCCGCCGCCTTCACCGCCGTGAGGTGCTGGCGCAGCAGGCCCGGCTTGGCGCGCCCCGCCCGGATCTTCTCGATCCGGAACGGGGTTCCGGTGGCCAGGGACAGGGTCAGGGCCGAGCGCAGGATCTGCCCCCCGCCCTCGCCCTGGGATCCGTCGATCGTGATCATGGTCGGTTCTTTCGTTTCTTGTTGAGACCACGAGCGACAGGGGGCAGCGCGGTCCGGCTGCCCGGACCGCGCTGTCCGTGGCGTCTCTACCCCTTCACACAGACGATCTGGCGCAGCGTGTGCACGACCTCGACCAGATCCGACTGGGCGGCCATCACGGCGTCGATGTCCTTGTAGGCCTTAGGCGTCTCGTCGATGACGCCCTCGTCCTTCCGGCACTCGATCCCCGCGGTGGCGGCTGCATGGTCGGCGACCGTGAAGCGCCGCTTGGCCTCGGTCCGCGACATCACCCGCCCGGCCCCGTGGGAGCACGAGCAGAAGCTGTCGGGGTTGCCCTTGCCGCGGACGATGAAGGACCGCGCCCCCATCGACCCCGGGATGATGCCCAGGTCGCCCTCGCGGGCGCGCACGGCGCCCTTGCGGGTGACCCAGACGTTCTCGCCGAAGTGATGCTCCCGCTCCACGTAGTTGTGGTGGCAGTTGATCGCCTCGTCGGTGACGCCGAAATCGGTGAAGGCGGCGGCCATCGCCGCCAGCGCCTGCTTCAGCATCACGTCCCGGTTGGCGCGGGCGTAGTCCTGCGCCCAGCCGACCGCCGCCATGTAGTCGTCGAACAGCTCCGAGCCCTCGGCCAGATAGGCCAGGTCCCGGTCCGGCAGATGGACGAACAGCCGCTCCATCTCCCGGCGCGCCTCGGCGATGAAGAAGCTGCCGATGCGGTTGCCGACCCCGCGCGAGCCGGAATGCAGCATCACCCACAGGCGGTCGTCCTGGTCCAGGCAGACCTCGATGAAGTGGTTGCCGCCGCCCAGCGTGCCGATCTGCCGCGCCGGCGAATGCCGGGTGGAGATCGCCGGGTACTTCTGCTGCAGCTCGTCGTAGCGGCGCTTGAAGCCTGAGTACCAGGCGTTCTCCGCCGCGCGCGGCACGTCCTGCCCGTGATCGGCCATCCCGACCGGGATCACCGCCTCGAGCGCGGAGCGCAGCCCGGACAGGCTGTCCGGCAGCTGATGGCTGGTCAGCGTCGTGCGCACCGCGCACATGCCGCAGCCGATGTCGACGCCGACCGCCGCCGGGATGATCGCTCCGCGCGTCGGGATCACCGACCCGATGGTCGCGCCCTTGCCGTAATGCACGTCCGGCATCGCCGCGACGTGCTTGTGGATGAAGGGCAGCGTCGCGGTGTTCAGCAGCTGCTGGCGCGAGCCGTCGTCGACCGGCACGCCGCGGGTCCACATCTTGACCGGCTTGGCGCGCACGGACGCGTCGCGCGCCGGGGCGAAGCTTTCGGTGAGGAGGTCGTAGGTCCGGTCCATGATGTTCGATCCTGTGTCCAGAAGGACGCATGGCGACGAGGGAGATGAAACTTTGCCCGACCGGGCCGAGGCCCGGGCAGGCGCCTGCTCTACCGCTGAGCTACGGGGTATTCCCGTGAGGGCGATACCCCGGCGGGAGTCGAACCCGCGACCAGGGGAGTGAAAGTCCATGGAGTTCCATCGGCATTCGCCATGCGTTCGGGTGCAGCGACAAGGGGTGGCGGGATCTCCCGCGCCGCGGCGAACCGCGATGCGGGCGAGGCTTCGAACCTCACGGCTTGCGCCGCTCCCAGGTAATCCCGCCTGGCATTCGCTGCGATCTGTGGTCCTTTCAAACGGTTGTACGGGTGCGGCGACAAGGGTTCGCGAGAGCGTTTCCTGAGCTACCGGACCTCGCGGCCCGGGGCGGATTCGAACCGCCACCTCCCGCCTTGCGGCAGGTGCTCTGACCAATGGACTCCCGCAGGCATTCGCCGCGCGAGGGTGTGACGACGAGAGGTGGCGAAACCATTGCTCGGCCGCTGAGCGACGGGGCCGGTGATGGAAACCGGACCCGGCGGGAGTCGAACCCGCCTGCATGGAGTTCCGCCGGCATTCGTCACGAAAACTCGGTCGGCCGGGGGGACGAGGGATGCCGGGACGACCGCCGCCGAAGCGGCGCCTGCGTTTGACGGCAGGTTTTCAATGTAGTCCCGACGGCATTCCCCCCGGCTTCCGGCCGTTCCCCACCGACCGGCCGGTGTTCGGAACGAGGCCATGGCGACGAGGATGTGCAGGAGGCGAGCTTCCGACGCGGGGTCGGAGGCGTGTTTCCGGCACGCCGCGCCCATCTTGGGAGGATGTACTCCCGCACGGCATTCGCCATGGATCCCAACCGGAAGGACGAGGGGTGCCGGGACAACGCCGCCGAAGCGGCGCCCCGTGCGCAGCCGGTTGCCCGGCCCGCCTGCGGGGTCCCGATGGAGTCCCGGCCGCATTCCTCCCGGCCGGGACCGGGCGCCCGGTCTCCCGGACGCCCGGTCCCGATCCGTCACAGCACGATCCGCTCGATCTCCTCGACCCAGCGGTCCGCGCCCGTCCCGGCCTCGGCGAAGGCGGCGATCGCGTCGAACACCGCGTCGGAGAAGCCCCCGACGTTGAGGATGTCCGTCCGCTCCTGCGCCTGCGTCGTGGCGTAGGGCTGGATGTCGATGCAGACCAGCCTGGCCTCCGGGTTCCTCTCCTTCAGCCTGGCCCAGGCCTGCATCAGCCCGGTGCCCTGGTGCGGGTGCTTCGCCGCATCGACCCAGGACTGGTTGTCCGAGACGAACACGACGAGGTCGACCGCGGCGCGCTCCGCCACCAGCCGCTCGACCGGGGCCGAGCAGTTGGTGCCGCCGCCGCCGATGGCGGCCAGCTTCCGCGCATTGGTCATCACCGAGTCGCGCGGGTTGAGGTCGATCTCGACCACAGCCTGCTCGAACGGCATGACCCGGGCCGACCGGTTGGCCCGCAGCACCGCCGCGGCCACCAGCGCGGCGACGTCGATGCAGCGCACCGAAGTCGTCCCGCCGGCCCGGTAGCCGGTGACCGGGGAAGCCATCGACCCCGACACGTCGGGGCAGACCACCACCCGGCCCGGCAGCGCCGGGACGTTGCCGACCGCGACCTCCATCGCGTCCTGCAGCGCCTCGCGCACCACCGCCGGCACACCCGCCCCCGCCATGGCATACGCCGCCATCAGCTGGTACGGGAACACCCGGGCCCGCCGGATCGCCTCCGGGTCGCGCAGCCGCGCCGCCACCCGCTCGGCGAACCCGTCCACCTCGAACACGCCGTGGCGGGCGAAGGTGTTCAGGTTCATCCGCAGCATGTGCCAGCCGGCCTTCTCCCCGATCGCCGCCCAGTGCTCCCGCGTCAGCGGCAGCGCCGTCAGCATCTGGAAGGGCACGTCCGGCACCGGCGCCGACGGGTCGCGCTTGAAGGCCTCGAAGCCCCGCACCACCTCCGGCAGCGCCGCGGCGTCATACGGCCGGCCGATCAGCCAGCCATACAGCGCCTGGCGCGACGGGTTCGCCGGCTTCGGGTGGACCATCCTGATCACATCGGCCAGCGAGGGATCCTGCCCCACCGCCGCCCGCATGATCTCGATGTCCGAGGCCTGCTCCAGCCACTCCTGCACCAGCCGCTTCGGCCGGGTGCCGAGCGACTTCCGCCCCACGGCGCCCGACCGCATGATCTGCACGAAGCTGCGCAGCATGCGGCCGTTGTCGACCACGCGCCGGAAGGCCGGCGTGACGTCGGGCGTCTCGAGGGTGGACAGAAGGGCGACCAGCAGGGCCGGCATGTCCTTCATGTGCCCCCGCTCGCGGGCATGGACCGCGGTGCGGGCGATGAATCCGGGCTCGACCTCGCGGGCGAGGGCGAGCACCTGGTCCAGCTGCTCCCGCGCATCGGCGTAGAACGTCCGGTGGAGCGTCCCGGTCGCCGCCAGCTGCGCCAGCGCGTGGCGCGGCGTCAGGGCGTAGGCCTGGGCCCCCTCGTGGTTCTGTGCGTCGCTGCGCGGAAGCAGCCTTCCCATCAGCGAAGCAAACACGGACTTGTTTGCCATGATCGTCATCCTTCGGTTGCGCCACTCAATAAGCGAAGCGCGTGCCAACTCTGGAAGGCCGATCGGCTGATTTCTTGTAAATCACTGATAATGAAGGAATAAAAAATTTTCAGGCCGCGATTTACAGCCTGCCGGTCATCGGAGATGATGAGGAAGTCCGATCTTACAGGATCGGCTATTATCTTACAGGATAAGACTATGCCGAAGCGGCGGGTGGTCATCGGCTTCATCGGCACCACCATGGATGCCGGCAAGCTGGACAGCCGGTGGGAGCGGTGGCGGCCGACCGTGGCGCTGTGCCAGCACGAGGACATGCTGGTCGACCGGCTGGAGCTGATCCACGACACCCACTCGGCCGCGCTGGCCAAGCGCGTCGCCGGCGACATCCAGGCGGTGTCGCCGGACACCGTCGTCCGCTTCAACCTGATGAACCTGCGCAACGCCTGGGACTTCCAGGAGGTCTTCGCGGCGATGCTGGACTTCGCCCGCGCCTATGATTTCGACACCGAGGACGAGGAGTACCTGGTCAACATCACCACCGGCACGCATGTCATCCAGATCTGCTGGTTCCTGCTGACCGAAGCGCATTACCTGCCGGCGCGCCTCTTGCAGCTGACCCCGCCGAAGCGGTGGGAGGCGGGGCATCCCGGCGGCTACGACGTCATCGACCTCGACCTGTCGCGCTACGACCGCATCGCCACCCGTTTCGAGGCGGAGCGGGAGGAGGCGGCGTCGTTCCTGAAATCCGGCATCGCCACCCGCAACGCCGCCTTCAACCGGATGATCGACCAGATCGAGCAGGTGGCGGTCCGGTCGAAGGCGCCGCTGCTGCTGATCGGCCCGACCGGCGCGGGCAAGTCGCAGCTGGCGCGGCGGATCTACGACCTGAAGCGCGCGCGGCACCAGGTCGAGGGGCCGTTCGTCGAGGTCAACTGCGCCACGCTGCGCGGCGACGGCGCCATGTCGGCCCTGTTCGGCCATGTCAAGGGCGCCTTCACCGGGGCGCTGCAGGACCGCGCCGGGCTGCTGCGCTCGGCCGATGGCGGCATCCTGTTCCTCGACGAGATCGGCGAGCTGGGCCCCGACGAGCAGGCGATGATCCTGCGCGCGGTGGAGGAGAAGCGGTTCCCGCCGGTCGGCGCGGACAGGGAAGTGGCGAGCGACTTCCAGCTGATCGCCGGCACCAATCGCGACCTGTCGGTCGACGTCGCCCGCGGCCGGTTCCGCGAGGACCTGCTGGCCCGGCTGAACCTGTGGACCTTCACTTTGCCGGGGCTGCGCGACCGGCGCGAGGACATCGCCCCGAACCTGGAGTTCGAGCTGCGCCGCCATGCCGAGCGGGAAGGGGTGCAGATCACCTTCAACCGCGAGGCGCGGGACCGCTACCTGGCCTTCGCCACCGCGCCCGAGGCGGTGTGGAGCGCGAATTTCCGCGACCTCGGCGCCTCGATCACACGCATGGCCACCTTCGCCCCCTCCGGCCGGATCAACGAGGCGGTGGTGGAGGAGGAGATCGAGCGGCTGAAGCGCACCTGGTCGCGCGGCGGCGAGGACGGGGGCGAGGCGCTGCTGGCCGGGCTCATGGGGCCGGAGCGGCTGGCGCGGATCGACCTGTTCGACCGCGCCCAGCTGGCCGCGGTGGTGGGCGTGTGCCGGACCAGCAGCTCGCTCAGCGCCGCCGGCCGCACCCTGTTCGCCGCGTCGCGGGCACAGAAGACCAGCGCCAACGACGCCGACCGCCTGCGCAAATACCTCGCCCGCTTCGGCCTGGACTGGCAGGCGGTGACGGGCGGGCTTTAGGGCAGATCCTGTCTCTCCCGCTCACGAGGCCTTCCGGCCTGACTCCACCGGGGGCACGATTGCAGTGGCATTATCGATCGGCTTCGTTCATGATATGTTCCATGGACATGGCGCCTGAGGATCGCGGATTGGAGGACGGGCCGGTCGATAGGGACCTGGCCTGGACGCGATGGGCGCTGGGCTCGCTGGCCGAGCTGGTCGAGATCCATCTCCGCACGGCGCGGATGACGGCGACGGAGCAGCTGGCGACGCCGATCGGGCCGACCAGGCCGGATTTCGCGCTGGCGCAGGTGCGCCTGGCCCGTTCGGTGCGGCTGTCGATCGCGATGAGCCAGCGGGTCCGCGAGAACTACCAGGATCGCAAGGCCGGGAAGGCGGCGCCGGAACCCACGCCGGCGGAGGCGGCGGTCGAGGCCGCCGAAGCCGCCCCGGCCGAGGCCGCGCCGGCGGCCGATCCCGAGGACGGCGAGCCCCGGCCGGAACCGCGCGAATCCCTGACCGAGAGCGAGTGCCTCGACATCGAGCTCGAACCGGGTGAGGAGGCGGAGGATCGGCGAGACCTGGACGCAGCCCTGCTGCCGCGGGACTGGAACGGCGCCGTCGAGGCCCCGGATCGTCTGCCCCCCGATCACGTGCCCTCCGACCCTGTCGAAGCCGCGGCGACTTGGCCCGAGCCCGACCGGCCTCGTCCGCCGGAGGAGGCCGACACCGGCCGGCCCGCGACGAAGCCGTGGAAGCCGGACAGCAGTTAGGCGCCCCCTGTTGTCCAGCGCGGCCGCGTAGGTTGGGTTCGCATGGCGAACCCAACATCGTGCCGCATCTCTGTTGGGTTCGCTTGCCGCGAACCCAACCTACGAAATCCGGATCATGTTGCCTTTCCCACTTACCGGAGAGGTCGGAGGCGCTTGCGCCTCCGGGTGAGAGCAGGACCCCGAGGCCGCGATCCGCCCTCACCCGATCGTCCTTCGGACGGCCGCTCAACGCCCCGGTGCGGTCCAGCCGGCGAAGCCCTGGCCGGACTCGGCCAGGCGGCACAGCAGCGGCGCCGGCGCCAGGGCCGGCTCGCCGCGGGCGGCAAAAGCCTCCAGCCGGGCCGCCACGGTCTGCAGCCCGACCTGGTCGGCATGGAACATCGGGCCGCCGCGCCAGGCCGGCCAGCCATAGCCGTTGATCCAGATGACGTCGATGTCGCCGGGGCGGGCGGCGATGCCCTCCTCCAGGATGCGGGCGCCCTCATTGACCATCGGGTAGACCAGGCGCTCGACGATCTCCTCGGCCGGGATCGGGCGGCGGGTGACGCCGAGCCGGGCGGAGACCTGCTGCAGCAGCGCCTCCACCTCCGGGTCGCGCACGCCGCTGCGGGCGCCCTCGGGATAGAGGTAGTAGCCGCGGCCCGCCTTCTGGCCCAGGCGCCCGGCCTCGCACAGCGCGTCGGCCACCGGCGCTTTCTGGCCCAGCGACTTGCGGTTGCGCCAGGCGATGTCCAGCCCGGCCAGGTCGCTGACCGCGAAGGGCCCCATGCGGAAGCCGAAGCCGGTCAGGGCGGCGTCGACCTCGTGCGGCAGCGCGCCCTCGATCAGCAGGCGCTCGGCCTCCTGGGTGCGGCGGGCCAGCATGCGGTTGCCGACGAAGCCGCGGCAGACGCCGACCACCACCGGCACCTTGCCCAGCCGCTTGCCCAGGTCGATCGCGGTGGCCAGCACCTCCGGCGCGGTCGCGCGGCCGCGCACCACCTCCAGCAGGCGCATGACATTGGCCGGGCTGAAGAAATGCAGCCCCAGCACGTCGCCGGGGCGGCCGGTCGCGGCGGCGATCTCATCGACGTCGAGATAGGAGGTGTTGGTGGCCAGGACCGCGCCGGGCTTGGCCACCCGGTCCAGCGTGCCGAAGATCTGCCGCTTCAGATCCATGTCCTCGAAGGCGGCCTCGACCACCACATCGGCGTCGGCGGCGGCCTCCAGCCCGACCTTGCCGGTCACCAGCGCCAGGCGGCGGTCCCGCTCCTCCGCCGACAGGCTGCCGCGCTGCACCGACGACGCATAGGTCCTGGCGATGCGGTCCAGGCCGCGGGCCAGCAGTTCCTCTCCCGTCTCGATCACGGTGACCGGGATGCCGGCATTGGCGAAGCACATGGCGATGCCGGCGCCCATGGTGCCGGCGCCGATCACCGCGGCGCGGGCGACCGGCCGCCGCGCCGTGTCCTTCGCCAGCCCCGGCACCCGGGCGGTCTCGCGCTCGGCGAAGAAGGCGTAGCGCAGGGCCTTGGACCGGTCGTCGGCGACGAGATCGACGAAGCGGGCGCGCTCCAGCGCCTGCCCGGCCTCGAAGGTCTCGGTGAAGGTGGCGCGCACCGCTTCGGCCAGGGCGGCGATGTTCGGCAGGTCCGGGCTGCGCCTCAGCGCCTCGGCTGCCGCCCGCTCGAAGGCCTCGCGGCCGCCCGGCTGCAGCTGCCGGTCCAGGTCGCGGGTCCGCCGTTTCGTGCCGGCCAGTTCCAGCGCCTTGGCCTTGGCCGCGGCCAGCAGGTCGCCCTCGGCCACGGCGTCGACGATGCCGAGCTTCAGCGCCTCGGCGGCGGAGGTGGGGGCGCCGTCGGCCATCAGCCTGAACGCCGGGGCGGCGCCGATCAGCCGGGGCAGCCGCTGGGTGCCGCCGGCGCCGGGGATCAGCCCCAGCTTGACCTCGGGCAGGCCCAGCTTGGCGGCCGGGCCGGCGATGCGGGCGTCGCAGCCCAGCGCCACCTCCAGCCCGCCGCCCAGCGCCGCGCCGCCGATCGCGGCGACGACCGGCTTGCCGACCGAATCGAGGGCATCGATCACCTCGGGCAGGGAGGGCGGCACAGGCGGCTTGCCGAACTCGCCGATGTCGGCGCCGGCGATGAAGGTGCGGCCCTCGGCGGCGATGACGATGGCGCGCACCGCGGGGTCGGCATCGGCGCGGCGCACCGCCTCGGCCAGCCCGGCGCGGACGCCGGCGTCCAGTGCGTTGACCGGCGGGCTGGCGATGGTGACGACGGCGATGCCGTCCTCGACCGTGCTGCGCACCTTCTCCATCGGTCCTCCCGTCGGCGGATCACATCGGCATGGCCTTCGGTATAGGCCGATGTCATTGATCCGCAAGCCGGATGGTATAGGCTTCGGGTCCTTCCGACGGCGCAGCAGGCGGGGTCCGATGGCTCACGGGGGACGGAATGGACGGCGGGCGGCCGTGGCGGCGGTGACGGCGCTGGCCCTGCTGCCGGGGCCGGCCTCGGCCGGGGACTGCATGGCCCGCGCCGCCCTGCAGGCCGGGGTGCCGACCGAGCTGATCCTGGCCATGTCCTATGTCGAGACGCGCTGGCGCCAGCAGGCCGTGAACGCGGCCAACAGCAACGGCAGCGAGGATGTCTGCATGATGCAGATCAACTCGATCCACTATCCCCGCCTGGCCGCGCTCGGCGTCACCCGCGAGGCGCTGCTGGCCGACCGCTGCGTCTGCCTCCTGGTCGGCGGCGAGATCCTGCGCGAGATGCGCGTCGCCACCGGCGGCAGCGACATCTGGTCCGCGGTCGCCGCCTACAATGCCGGTCCGGAGAACCTGGAGACGGGGCGCCCCTACGCCGACCAGGTCCGCCGGGTCTACGAGGCGATCCACGTCATCCAGGGCCAGTGACCGTCGAGACTGCAGCGCAGTCTCGACGGTCACTGCGGCGGCTGAGCCGGCTCCTTACTGAGCAATCTCCCAGGTCACGTTGACCCGTGCCTTGAACTCGCTCTCACCGGCCTCGACGGGGACGGCGGCCATCTTCTCCATGGCGTAGGCGGCCATCATCGGGCGCGGCGGCTCGGAACCCGGCTCGGCGATCGCCAGGATGCGGCCCAGCTTCACCCCGGCGGCCTTGGCGATCAGCTCGGCCTTGCGCCGGGCATCGGCCACCGCGGCCTCGCGCGCCTTGTCCAGCACCGGCGCCGGATCGGCCAGGCCGAAGCCGACGCCGTCGATCTGGTTCGAGCCGGTGGCGACCGCGGTGTCCAGCACTGCGCCCAGCCTGGTCAGGTCGCGCACCCGCACCGTCACCTGGTTGCGCACCTCATAGCCGTCGATCTTCGGCGCCTCGCCCGAGCCCTCCTTCGGCGCGGCATAGCGCGGCTGCACCGAGAAGCCGCTGGTCTGCAGGTCGGCGGGCTGGATCCCGGCCTTCTTGAAGGCGTCGATCAGCGCGGCCATGGCCTTGCTGTTGGCGTCGACTGCCTCGCGCGCGGACTGGCCCTCGCTGGTGACGCCGCTGGTGATGGTGGCCTGGTCGGGCGCGGCGCCGGCAGTGCCCTCGCCGGTCATCGTCAGGGTCGGCGCGGCGGCCTCGGCGGCCAGGGCCGGCGCCGTGCCGGCGATCGTGGCCGGCACCGCCACGGCGGCGAGCAGGGCGGCGGCGAGCAGGCTGGAACGGAATCGGGTCATGGTCGAATCCCGAAAGGGTTGCGGTTGGGGCGCAGTAGAGGGGCGAATTGCGACGCTGCCAAGGCAGGCATCGGGTCCCATAGGCAGCGGCTCCGGGCCGGGGTAGAAGGGATTCTCGGACGGAGGGAACGCAACATGACGGCCGACTTCATCCTGCCGCGCGACGCCGATCTCGGGCTGCGGCGGATCGCCAACCGCACCGGCCTCGCCGCCGCCCTGCTGCCGAACGGCACGATCTTCGCCCTGTCGCACCGGGCGGACGACAAGAGCGACCCGGTGCTGGTCAACCAGGTGCTGGGCTCGCCGATCGCCGGCGGCATCGGCCGGGTGCTGCTGCGGCTCGGCGACGGCCGCGTGGTCGAAGCGGTCGGGCCGACAGCGCGGCTGCAGGCGGGGATCGGGCAGGACCGATTCGTCTGGGCCGGAGAGGCCGAGGGCCTGGTGCATCGCGTCACCCTGTGGCTGGCGCCGGACGCCGATCTCTGGCTGTGGCGGGTCGAGGTCGAGAACCGGGGCGCCGCCGCGGCCAAGGTCTCGGCGGTGCTGCTGCAGGATATCGGCCTCGGCAGCCGCGGCTTCCTGATGAACAACGAGGCCTATGCCTCGCAATATATCGACCACCACATCGCCCGGCACCCGCGCCTCGGGCCGGTGGTGATGAGCCGCCAGGCCCTGGCCCAGGGCGGCCGGATCCCCTGGGTGGCGCATGGCTGCCTGGAGGGCGCGGCGGGCTTCGCCACCGACGCGGCGCAGAGCTTCGGCCCCGGCTTCCGCGACCGGGCCGAGGTGACCGGCGCGCTGCCGGGCGAGCGGCTGCAGCACGAGGTCGCCTGCCCGGCCATCGCCTCGGCCCCAGCCGCACTGACGCCCGGTGCCAAGGCAACCTGGAGCTTCTTCGGCCTGTTCGTGCCGGACCACAAGGCGGCGTCCGCAGATGCGGACCTGGCCGTGGTCGACCAGGCGCTCAAGGCCACCGAGGCCTTCCGCCCGGCCGAGGTGGCGCTGGAGACCCCGGTGCGCGGCCTGCTGCAGGACGCGCCGCCGCTGGTGGCCGAGGATCTCGACACCGCCACGCTCGACCGTCTCTGGCCGGCGCGTCGGCTGGAGGAGACGCACGACGGGGCGCTGCAATCCTTCTTCGTCGACGAGGGCAATCTGAACCGGCACGTCGCGCTGCGGGCCAAGGAGCGCGACCTGCGCCGCCGCCATGGCGCGCTGCTGCGCTCCGGCGCCGCGCTGCTGCCGACCGACGGCCTGCTCTGCGCCACGGTCTGGGCGCATGGCGTCTTCGCCGCCCAGCTGACCGTCGGCAACACCTCGTTCCACAAGCTGTTCTCGGTCTCGCGCGACCCCTACAACATCACCCGCGCCTCCGGCCTGCGCATCCTGGCCGATGCCGGGGAAGGCTGGCGCCTGCTCTCCGTGCCCTCGGCCTTCGAGATGGGGCTGGCGGAGGCCCGCTGGATCTACCGCTTCGGCGGCCGCACCGTCATCGTCCGCGCCGCCGTCTCCGGCGCCGACACGGCGATGCAGTGGCGGGTGGAGGTCGAGGGCGCGCCCTGCCGCTTCCTCGTCCTCGGCCATCTCGTGCTCGGCGAGCGCGAGCTGGAGCAGGCCGGGCGGGTCTCGATCGACGCCGCCGGCAAGCGCATCGCCTTCCGCCCCGACCCGGACTGGCTGTGGGGCCAGCGCTATCCCGACTCGATCTATCACCTGGTCACTCCGACCCCCGAGGCAATCGAGGCGATCGGCGGCGACGAGTTGCTCCATGCCGACGGGCAGGGCCGCGGTGGCGGGTACATCGCGCTGCGCACCGGGGCGGTCGCCGGCTTCGGCTTCGCCGTCACCGGCGCGCTGACCGACCCGGAAGCGGCCGCCGCTTTGGCCGACCGCTACGCTGCCGGCGTGTCCTTCGACGAGATGCTGGGCTCGGCCAACGCCCATTGGGCAGAGGTGACGCGCGGCCTGCGGGTCACCGGCGGCGGGTCGGAGGGTGCGGCGCTGGATGCCGCCTTCCCCTGGCTGGCGCATGACGCGATGATCCACCTGACCGTGCCGCACGGCCTCGAGCAGTACACCGGCGGCGCCTGGGGCACCCGCGACGTCTGCCAGGGCGCGCTGGAGTTCCTGCTGGCGCTGGAGCACGACGCCGCGGCGAAGGAGGTGCTGCGCACCGTCTTCGCCCAGCAATACGAGGGCCGGGGCGACTGGCCGCAATGGTTCATGCTGGAGCCGTATTCGCCGATCCAGGACCGGCACGCCCATGGCGACGTCATCGTCTGGCCGCTGAAGGCGCTGTGCGACTACATCGAGGCCACGGGCGACATGGCCTTCCTGGACGAGCCCGTGGCCTGGCGCAACGAGCAGGATTTTTCCCGCACCGGGCGGCAGGACCCGATCTCGGCCCATATCGACCGCATCGTCGCGGTGGTGCAGGAGCGGTTCATCCCCGGCACCCGGCTGCTGCGCTACGGCGAGGGCGACTGGAACGATTCGCTGCAGCCGGTCGATCCGCATCTGCGCGACTGGATGGTCAGCGCCTGGACCGTCGCCCTGCTGATCCAGCAGCTCGGCCGCTGGGCCGGGGTGCTCGACCATGCCGGCCGGGCCGCCAAGGCGCGCGAGATCGAGGCCCTGGCCGGGGCGATGCATTGGGACCTGCAGCGCCACCTGGTGCGCGACGGGGTGCTGGCCGGCTACGCCGTGTTCAACCCGGACGGCACGGTGGCCGAGCTGCTGCTGCACCCGGACGACACCCGTACCGGCCTGCATTATTCGCTGCTGCCGATGAAGCGGGCGCTGATCGCCGGGCTGTTCGCGGGCGAGGCGGTGGAGCGGCATCTCGGGCTGATCCGCGACCACCTGACCTTCCCCGACGGCATCCGGCTGATGGACCGGCCGGTGGCCTATCGCGGCGGGGTCGAGACCCTGTTCCGCCGCGCCGAATCCGCCGCCTTCTTCGGCCGCGAGATCGGGCTGATGTACACCCACGCCCATCTGCGCGCCGGCGAGGCGATGGCGGCGCATGGCGAGGCGGATTCGGTGTGGCGGATCCTGCTGCAGGCCAGCCCGGTGGCGTCGACCGAGGTGGTGCCGAACGCGTCGCCGCGCCAGCGCAACGCCTATTTCAGCTCCAGCGACGCCGCCTTCGCCGACCGGTATGCCGCCGGCGCCGACTGGGCCCTGGTGAAACAGGGGGCGATCGCCGCCGATGGCGGGTGGCGGGTCTATTCCAGCGGGCCGGGCCTGACCACCAACCTGATGCTGCGCCACGTCTTCGGCCTGCAGCGCAGCTTCGGCGAAAGGCTGTTCGATCCGCTGCTGCCCTCCGCGCGTCCGGATGTGGCGGTGGAGCTGGAGCGGGGCGGGGAGCGGCGGCGCTACGGCCGGCCCGCCGGGGCATGAGCGCCGCAAGATTCGGGTTGCCGGCGCCCGCCTCGCCGGGTGGGATATGGCCATGATGCTTGGCGAGCCCGTTCCCCCGATCGCCGCCGGGCCGGTCGACACGCCGCTCGGCCCGATGCTGGCCCTGCTCGACGCCACGGGCGCCCTGGTCGGCCTCGATTTCGAGGGCGCCGACGGCACCCCGACCTTCAGCCAGCGCCGCGTGGCTCGGCAGGGCCTGCAGACGGGCCCGGCCGACCCCGCCGCGCTGCGCCCGGTCGCTGATCAGCTCGGCGAATATTTCGCCGGCCGGCGCCGGGTGTTCGACCTGCCCCTGGCGCCCTTCGGCACGCCGTTCCAGCGCCGGGTCTGGGCGGCGCTCTGCGACATCCCCTGCGGCGTCGCCCTGACCTATCGCGACCTGGCCCAGCGTATCGACCGGCCGCAGGCCGTGCGCGCCGTCGGCGCCGCCAACGGCGCCAACCCGATCTCGGTGATCGTGCCCTGTCATCGCCTGGTCGGCAGCGACGGCACCCTCACCGGCTATGGCGGCGGCCTGCACCGCAAGGCGGCGCTGCTGGAGCTGGAGGGCGCAAGGCCACCGGCGGTCTGACCCTCACGCCGCCGCCGGCTGCCGCACCCGACGGGGCAGCAGCAAGGCCAGGAGGCCGGCCAGGACGGCGAGGCCGATCGAGCCGGCCCAGAGCGGCGCGTAATCGGCGAAGCGGTCGAACACCACCCCGCCGAGGAAGGCGCCGAGCGCGCCGCCCGCGGCATGGCCGGCCGAGATCAGCCCCATCGCCAGGCCGAGGCGCGCGGTGCCGAGATGGCTCGCCGTCAGGCTGACCGTGACCGGCACGGTCGCGTAGTCGAACAGGCCGAACATCACGGCGAAGACGTAGAGCCAGCGGATGTCGGGGCCGATGCCGATCAGCAGGACGAAGCTGGCGGCCCGGGCCAGGTAGATCACGGCCAGCAGCAGCGGCCGGTCGACCCGGTCGGTCAGCCAGCCGGCCAGCACCATCCCGGCCACGTTCATCGCCGACAGCACGCCATAGGCGGTGGCGCTGGGCAGGGGCGGGAAGCCGCACAGGGCGGCGAAGGGCAGCAGATGCGTCTCGATCGCCCCGGTGGCGGTGAAGCCGCGGATGGCGAAGCTCCAGAACAGCAGGTGGAACACCGGGCTGCGCAGCAGCGCCGTCGGGCCGCCGGCGCCGGCTTCCTGCCGCGATGGGGCGGCTGGCGCTGCCGTGCCGCGCAGCGCCGCCCAGGCGGCGAGGCCCAGCACCAGGCAGGCGGCGGCCATGGCGGCGAAGCCGCCGCGCCAGGCCGGGCCCGCCGCCAGCAGCGCCACCAGCGGCACCAGCACCAGCTGTCCCCCGGTGGCTCCGGCGGTGGCGATGCCGGTGGCCAGGCCGCGCCCCTCGCTGAAGCGCCGGGCCACCGCCGCGGCCACGATGTTGGTGCCGACCGCGGTGAAGCCGATCGCGGCGACGATGCCGAAGCCGATCAGGAACAGGGCGGTGGTGCGGCCCGCGGCGACGACCGCGGCGCCGGCGGCGATCAGCAGGAGGCCGCCGGCCAGCAGGCGGCGCGGGCCGTGGCGGTCGACCGCGGCGCCCATCAGCGGCGCCATCGCCGCCATCACGCACAGCGCCAGCGCGCTGGCCCCCGACAGGAAGCTGCGGTCCCAGCCCAGCTCCGCCTCGATCGCCGGCATCGACAGGCCCAGCACGGCGCGGACCGAGAAGGACAGCGCCAGCGCCGCGAAGCCGATGCCGACCAGGACCCAGCGGCCGCCCGGCGCCCGTTCCCGCATGATGTCGCTCCTTGCCAGACCGGCTAAAGTCTCGCCGGGTCGGCAGCGGCCAAGCAAACGAGATTCCATGCGGTTCGAGTTTAGAAGGGCTAAACCGGAGGCATGACCGGACCCCTTCCTCTCCTCGGCCTCCGGGCCTTTGCCGAGATCGGCCGGCGCGGCAGCGTCAAGGCGGCGGCCGAGGCCATGGGCGTGACCCCGGGCGCGATCAGCCAGCAGCTCAAGCTGCTGGAGCAGCGGCTGGGCCTGGCGCTGTTCGTGCGCGACCATGGCGGCATCCGCCTGACCGAGGCCGGCGCCCGGGCGCATCCGCTGGTGCAGCGCGGCTTCGACCAGCTGGCCGAGGCTCTGGACCTGCTGGCGGCGGAGGGGCGGCGGGAGACGCTGACGGTCAGCACCGCGCCGGCCTTCGCCGCCTCCTGGCTGGTGCCGCGGCTGGGGCGCTTCACCGCCCGCCATCCCGGGATCGAGGTGCGGGTCGAGGCGACCACGGCGCTGGCCGATCTCGGCCGGGTCGACGTGGTGCTGCGCCACGGCCTCGGCCACTGGCCGGGGCTGGTGTCGGAGCCGCTGCTGGCGCCGCGCCTGCTGCCGGTCGCCAGCCCGGCGCTGCTGCGCCGCGGCCCGCCGATCGCGGCGCCGGCCGACTGCCTGGCCTATCCGCTGCTGCAGGACGGCGACCGGGCCGACTGGCGGCTGTGGCTGGCGGCGCAGGGGATCGAGGACCCGCGGGCCGAGCGCGGCCCCGCCTTCGACAGCGACCTGCTGCTGGTGCGGGCGGCGGTCGCCGGCCAGGGGCTGGCGCTGATCCGCGACCTCTATGTCGAGGAGGAGATCGCCGCCGGCCGGCTGGTGCTGGCGCTCGACCGGCCCTGGCCCACCCGCTTCGCCTATTACGTCGCCGCCCGTCCCGCGACATGGCGGTCGCCGAAGCTGGCCGCCTTCCGCGCCTGGCTTGCTGAGGAGGTGCGCGAGGTCGCGGACGGGGCGGCCGACCCGGGCTGAAGTCCTCTCGCTTCACACTCCGCATCTGTGGTTCACTGCCGCCGCAACGACGTTCCCGGGGAGGATCTTCGGCCATGACCACGCCGCGCTTCATCCTGCACCATGCGCCGCGCTCCCGCTCCGCCCGCATCCTGTGGCTGCTGGAGGAGACGGGGGTGCCCTTCGAGGTCGCCCGGCACGACTTCGCCAAGGCGACGCACAAGGACCCCGCCTATCTCGCCATCAACCCGGCCGGCAAGGTGCCGGCGCTGATCGACCGCGGCCCGGCCGGGGACTGGTCGCCGCCGGCGGTGGTGACCGAGAGCGCCGCGATCTGCGCCTATGTCGCCGACACTCTGCCCGAGGCCGGCCTCGCGCCGCCGGTCGGCTCGCGTGAGCGCGCCGCCTATGCCACCTGGATCGGCTACTGCCCCTCGGTGCTGGAGCCCGCGCTGTCCGATTCGGTGTTCCCGCGGCGGGAGGAGCCGCCGGCCAGCACCATCGGCTGGTGCCCCTTCCCGGAAGCGCTGCGGCGGGTGGAGATGGCGCTGCAGGCCGGCGGGCCCTATCTGCTGGGCGCCCGCTTCAGCGCCGCCGACGTGCTGATCGGGTCGCTGCTGCAATGGTTGCAGGGCTGGGGCAAGCTGCCGGAGACGCCGACGCTCGCGGCCTATCTCGCCACGCTGGCCGCTCGTCCGGCGGTGCAGCGCGCCCAGGCCCGGGACGCGGCGCCGGCGGCAGCATGATCCTGCGCCCCGCGGTCCCGTCCGACGCGCCGGCCCTGGCGGCGCTGCATGTCGCGGTCTGGCACGACACCTATCGCGACCTGGCGCCGCCCGAGGCCGCGGCCGCGCTCGACGTCGCCCGCCGGCAGGCGCGGTGGGAGGCGATCCTGGCCGATCCGGCGCAGATCACGCTGGTGGCCGAGATCGACGGGGCGCTGGCCGGCTTCGGCCTGGCCGGGCCGCCCGGCGACCCCGCCTTCGGCGACCGGGGCGAGGTCAAGTACCTCTATGTCGGCCGCGGCTTCGCCCGCCGCGGAATCGGCCGCCGGCTGCTCGCCGCCCTGGCCGCGGCGCTGGCCGAACGGGGCTATGCGGCGCTCGGCCTCGGCGTCGTGGTCGGCAACGATCCGGCGATCGCCTTCTACGAGGCCCAGGGCGGCCGCCGCGCCGGCGCCTACACCGACCCCGGCCCGCTCTGGCGCTCGCACAACCTGCTCTACGTCTGGGATGACCTCCCGGCGCTGGCGGCGCGAGGGTAGAGCTCAGTCGAAGCGCAGCCGCTCGACCAGGAAGTCGATGAAGGCGCGCACCCGGGCCGGCATGGTGCCGCGGCCCAGGAACAGGGCGTGGATCTCCTCCGTCTCGCGCGGGTCGTGGTCCGGCAGCAGCTCGACCAGCCGGCCGGCGGCCAGGTCGTCCCTGATGTGATAGAGGGCGGTGCGGCCGATCCCCATCCCGGCCAGCACCGCTTGGCGCAGCGTCTCGCCGTTGTTGACCACCAAGGGGCCGGTCACCTGCATCGGCCGCGGCCCGTCCGGCCCGGCCAGGATCCAGTCGGTGAAGCTGCGCCGATAGTTGAAGGTCAGGCAGTCGTGCGCCGCCAGGTCGGCGGGGGTCCGCGGCGTGCCCCGCCGCTCGAGATAGGACGGCGCGGCGATCAGAAGGCGTCGGCTGGCGCCCAGCTTGCGGGCCTGCAGGCTGCTGTCGCGCAGCGGCCCATGGCGGATGGCGACGTCGGTGCGCTCCGCCAGGATGTCGACCACCTCGTCGGTCAGGCTGACATCCAGCGTCACCGCCGGGAAGCGGGTGCGGAACTCCGGCAGCAGCGGCACCACGCAATGGGTGCCGAAGGGGATCGAAGCGCTGATCCGCAGCCGCCCGCGCGGTGCCGAGGAGCCGGAGACGCCGGCCTCGGCCTCGGCGATGTCGGCCAGGATGCGGCTGGCCTGGTCGTAGAACAGGTCGCCCTCCGGCGTCGGCCGCAGGCTGCGGGTCGACCGGGCCAGCAGGCGGACCCCCAGCCGGTCCTCCAGCCGCCCGATCAGCTTGGCGACGGCGGAAGGAGTCAGGCCGAGGCGCCGCGCGGCGGCGGAGAAGCTGCCCTCCTCCACCACCCGCGCGAAGACTTCCATCTCGCCGGACCGATTGATGTTCATGGCTTCCTCACGGGAATTCTTAACATTTGTACTTTGTAGTCTTCGAAATCTGGTTTCGATGAATTTATGTCGAATCGGCGGTAGATTTCGTGGCCGAGGCGTGTCATGCTGCGCTGCATCAAAACAGAGTCCGAGGTGTGGACGGTTCCGTGCGCGACGGGGCTTGATCCGATACAATGGGGGAGAGGATGTCGACTATCGTGATCGAACAGGATGGCGTTCGACGCAAGGCGAGTGCGTCGTTCTTCCGTGGCGAGACGACGAATTTCTATCCCAGCGACAAGTCGCTCGAGCGCAGCAGCGTCGTCTCCGAATATTTTGCCAAGGGCTGGATGCCGGCGGATCGGTTCGTCACCAAGGAGACGCCGATCGTCGCCTTCGGCTCCTGCTTCGCCGAGAACATCAGCCGGTACCTGCACAAGGCCGGCTTCAACGTGCTGACCAAGCGCGACAATCTCGCCTATGTCTCGAAGATGGGCGACGGCATGGTCAACACCTTCGCCATCCGCCAGCAGTTCGAATGGGCATGGCTCGGCAAGACGCCGCAGGCCGAGCTGTGGCACGGCTACGATGCCGCCGAATTCGGCTATGACGAAGCCGTCCGGCTGCGCACCAAGGCGCTGTTCGACGAGGCGGAGCTGTTCGTCATCACCCTCGGCCTGTCGGAGGTGTGGTACGACGAGCCGACCGGCGAGGTGTTCTGGCGGGCGGTGCCGAAGGACAGGCACGACCCGTCGCGGCACAAGTTTCGGGTCGCCAGCCATGCCGAGACCCTGGAGAACCTGCAGGCGATCCATGCGCTGATCCGCGCCTTCCGGCCGGATGCGGCGGTGCTGTTCACGGTATCGCCGATCCCGCTGACCGCCACCTTCCGGCCGGTGACCTGCCTGTCGGCCAATGCGGTGTCGAAGGCGATCCTGCGCTCGGCGATGGACGAGTTCTTCCGCCGCAACGCGCCGAACGATCCGCGGCTGTTCTATTTCCCGAGCTACGACATCGTCATGCACGGCTTCAGCCACCAGTGGCGGGACGATCGGCGGCACGTCTATTCGCATGTGCTCGACTTCAACATGAAGGTGTTCGAGCGCTACTACTGCCGGACCGCGATGGACGACGAGGCGCTGCTGGCCTCGTTCCGCTACGCCCAGCGGCAGGACCGGCTGATCGGCCAGCTCGGCCATGCCGCCGTGGCGCTGCAGGAGGCCGAGACGGCGGATGAGCGCAAGGCCGCCCGGCTGGCGGCGGCGAAGCGCAGGCGCGAGCTGGAGCGGGCGAAGATCCGCGCGGAGCGGCGGCAGCAGCGAATCGCGGCGCGCCG
The DNA here is from genome assembly GCF_042743185.1 of Inquilinus sp. NPDC058860. NCBI lineage: Bacteria > Pseudomonadati > Pseudomonadota > Alphaproteobacteria > Rhodospirillales > Rhodospirillaceae > Inquilinus > Inquilinus sp. NPDC058860. The sequence continues at coordinate 57,994 of NZ_JBHYMS010000017.1, forward strand.
TGCGGCCCAGGGGACGGCGATCGCGGCGGAGTAGCGAGGATGATCGGGGGTTCGACACCTTGGAAGCCACGTCACAACTGATTGGCTTCTCGGAAGCATAGTTCAAGCCAAGCTCGGCGGCCATCTAGCGGTGAGCTTTCATCGCAAGGTGGCCGTCATGCCCATCGCCCTCTATGCCCTCGCGGTCGGTGCCTTCGGCATCGGCATCACCGAATTCGTCATCATGGGCCTGCTGCTGGAGGTCGGGACCGATCTCGGCGTCTCGATCTCCACCGCCGGCCTTCTGCTCAGCGGCTATGCGCTCGGCGTCGTCGCCGGCGCGCCGATCCTCACCACCCTGACCGGCCGGATGTCGCGCAAGACCGCGCTGCTGGGCCTGATGGTGATCTTCACCATCGGCAACCTGGCCTGCGCGGTGTCGCCCGACTACGCCACGCTGATGGCGGCGCGGGTGCTGACCGCCTTCGCCCACGGCACCTTCTTCGGCGTCGGCTCGGTGGTCGCCACCGGCCTGGTGCCGGTGCAGAAGCGCGCCTCGGCCATCGCCATCATGTTCACCGGCCTGACCGTCGCCAACATCCTGGGCGTGCCCTTCGGCACCTGGCTGGGCCAGGGCTTCGGCTGGCGTGCCACCTTCTGGGCGGTGACCGCGGTCGGTCTGGTCGCCCTCGCCGTGATCGCCGTCGCCGTGCCGAAGGACGAGGCGCCGGCCGAGAAGTCGGACTGGCGGCAGGACTTGAAGGTGCTGGCGCGCCGCCCGGTGCTGCTGGGCCTGCTGACCACCGTGCTCGGCTTCGCCGCCGTCTTCGCCGTCTTCACCTATATCGCGCCGATCCTGACGCAGATCACCGGCCTGTCGGAGGCCGCAGTCTCCCCGATCCTGCTGGTGTTCGGCGGCGGTCTCGTGGTCGGCAACCTGCTCGGCGGCAGATTCGCCGACCGCTGGCTGGTGCCGACGGTGCTGGGCAGCATGCTGGTCCTGGCCGTGGTGCTCGGCCTCATGACCTTCGCCCTGCACAGCACCGTGTTGGTGGTGGTCTTCGTCGGCCTGGTCGGCGCCGCCGGCTTCGCCACCGTTGCGCCGCTGCAGATGTGGGTGATGGAGAAGGCGGAAGGCGCCGGCCAGAGCCTGGCCTCGAGCTTCAACATCGCCGCCTTCAACCTCGGCAACGCGCTGGGGGCCTGGCTCGGCGGCCAGGTGATCGAGCACGGGCCCGGCCTCGCCGCCGTGCCCTGGGTCGCGGCGCTGGTGCCCCTGGTCGGCGTCGCGGTGGCCATGGTCAGCCTGCGGCTCGACCGCCGCGCCCCGGCCCTGGTCCCGGCCGCGGACTGCGTCTCCTGATCCTCTGAACGGCCCGCCGACTCCGGCGGGCCGTTTCCGCGTCAGGCGGTGGCCCGGCTCGGCTCGGGCAGGCTGTCGCCGCCGTCGGTCAGCGCCATCGCCCGTTCACGCTCGACCATGTAGTCGCGGGTGATCGGCACGGTGTCGATGCGCTTGGCGAATTGCAGCTGGAACACCACGGTGGTGCGGTAGCGGAAGCCGACCTCGCACAGCGCCAGGTAGAACTCCCACATCCGGCAGAAACGCTCGTCATACAGCTTCGCCGCATCGGCCCAGCGGGCCATGAAGCGCTCGCGCCAGTGCCGCAGCGTCTCGGCGTAGTGGATGCGCAGCACCTCGACATCGGTGACGAACAGGCCGTGGCGCTCCGCCATCGTCGCCAGCTCGGACAGGGTCGGCAGATCGGCGCCGGGGAAGATGTATTTGCGGATGAAAGGATTGATCGGACCCGGCGTGTCGGAATAGCCGATCGAGTGGATCAGGGCGACGCCGTCATCGGCCAGGAGGTCGTGCAGATTCGCGAAGAACTCGGCGTAGTTGCGCTTGCCGACATGCTCGAACATGCCGACCGAGACGATGCGCTGATAGGGGCCGGCCTCCTGCCGGTAGTCGCGCAGGTGGAACTTGGCCCGGTCCTCGAGGCCGGCCGCGACCGCCCGTGCCGTGCTCAGCTTGTGCTGCTCCGTGCTCAGCGTCACGCCGGTGACCTCGGCCCCGGCCTCGCGGGCGAGGTAGAGGCCCAGGCCCCCCCAGCCGGAGCCGATGTCCAGCGTCTTCAGCCCCGGCCGGTCGAACAGCAGCTTGGCGGCGATGTGCCGCTTCTTGTTCAGCTGCGCCGTCTCCAGGCTGTCCCCGGGGGTGGCGAAATAGGCGCAGGAATACTGGCGGTCGGCGTCGAGGAACAGGTCGTACAGCTCGGCCGACAGGTCGTAGTGATGGGCGACGTTCCGCTGCGCCTTGCCGACCGGGTTGTGCTGCTTCAGCCCGCGGGTCACCCGCTCGATCAGCGCCAGCCAGCCATGGCGGTCGACCTTCAGGTTCTTCGCCACCAATGCCAGGAAGTCGTAGAGCGAGCCCTCCTCGACGGTGAGCTGGCCGTCCATATAGGCCTCGCCCAGCGCCAGGCCCGGATTGAGCATCAGCGTGTAGGCCAGGCGCGGCGACTTCAGCCGGATCACCGCGCGGGGCGGCGAGTCGTCGCCGACCTTGTGCATGACGCCGGCGGCGTCGATCACCCGCAGGTTGCCGTCCCGGACGATCGATTTCAGAAATGCGATGAACATCCTGCCCAAATCTCTCGTTTGATCCGTCGCCGCCTGGCGCGGGTCGGGCATGGCCGAGAACCCGGATGCCGGGGCGATCCCCTGTTCAAGGGCAAAGTTGGATCATGCCTCGGAGTGTTTGTGTACCCTTTTTGTCACGACGGGACCGCCGGGCCATACTCGCCGAGGCGAATCCGAAGGAGAGGACGATGGCCGAGGTGGCCGACAATCCGGCGCTGAGCCGTTACGAGATGGTGGTCGACGGCGTCACCGCCTTCGTCGAATACCGCCGCGAGGGCGATGTGGTCGCGCTGACCCACACCGAGGTGCCGAAGGCGCTGTCCGGCCGCGGCGTCGGCACCGCCCTGGCGCGCGGCACGCTGGACCGGATTCGCGCCGCCGGGCTGACCGTCCGGCCGCTCTGCCCCTTCATCGCCGCCTTCATCGAGCGGCATCCGGATGACGCGGATCTGGTGGCCGCCGATCGCGGTTGACGCTGTCCGCCGCGCCCCCGCAGATTTGCCGGACAAGAATTTCCGGAGCAAGAGGCGGTCATGGCGGAGCTGTGCGATCTCGAGGCGGTGGAGTTGCGGCGCCTGATCGGGGCGGGGGAGGTCTCGCCGGTCGACCTGGTCGAGAGCTGCATCGCTCGGATCGAGGCTGCGGACCCGGCGGTCAACGCCATCACCGCCAAGGCCTATGACCGGGCCCGGGCCGAGGCGCGGGCGACCGAGGCCGCGGTGCGCCGCGGTGATGCCCTCGGCCCGCTGCACGGGCTGCCGATCGGAGTGAAAGACCTCAGCGACACCGAGGGGCTGCTGACCGCCTATGGCTCGCCGCTGTTCGCCGACAACGTGCCGGCGGCGGACGAGCGGGTGGTGGCGGTGCTGCGCCAGGCCGGGGCGATCGTGCTGGCCAAGACCAACACGCCGGAATTCGGCGCCGGCGCCAACACCCGCAACGAGGTGTTCGGCCCGACCCGCAACCCGTTCGACCATGATTTGACCTGCGCCGGCTCCTCCGGCGGCTCGGCGGTGGCGCTGGCCTGCGGCATGGTCCCGCTGGCCACCGGCTCCGACCTCGCCGGCAGCCTCCGCACCCCGGCGGCGTATTGCGGCATCGTCGGCTTCCGCCCGACGCCGGGCCTGATCCCGACCGAGACCCGCGGCCATGGCTGGTCGCCGCTGTCGGTCGACGGGCCGATGGCGCGCACCGTGACGGATGCAGCCCTGATGCTGTCCGCCATGGTCGGCCACGACCCGCGCGATCCGCTGTCGCTCGGCGTCGACGGCGCGGCCTTCCGCGCCCTCGACACCGTCGATCCCGGCGGCCTGACCGTCGCCTTCACCGAGGATCTCGGCTTCGCCCCGGTCGACGGCCGCGTCCGCCGCAGCTTCCGCGCCGCCCGGCAGGCGCTGGAGCCGGCGGTCGGCCGCAGCGTCGATTTCGCCGTCGACATGAGTGGTGTGGACGAAGCCTTCGCCACGCTGCGCGCCGTCGGCTTCGTCGCCGCCCATCGCGAGAAGGTCGAGGCGACGCCGGACAAGGTCGGGCCGAACGTCAGCGCCAATGTCGCTGCCGGGCTCAGGCTCGGCCTGGCCGACGTGGCCAGCGCGCTGACCGTGCAGACCCGGGTGGTCCGCGACGCCGATGCGTTCCTCTCCGGGGCCGATGTGGTGATCTGTCCTGTGGCCGGCCACCCGCCCTTCCCGTGGCAGGACTGGTACCCGGCGGCGATCGCCGGCGCCGTCCTGTCCAGCTACTTCCACTGGCTGGCGCTGGCCTACGGCCCGACCCTGGCCGGGCTGCCCTCGGTGGCGCTGCCCTTCGGCCGCGACGAGGCCGGCCTGCCCTTCGGCCTGCAGATCGTCGGCCGCCGCCGCGGCGACCATGCGGTGCTGTCCGCCGCCCGCGCGATCGAGGCCTGGGCCGGGCGGAACGGCTTCGGCCGTGCGGTGCCGAACGCCGCCTGACGATTTTTCGGCGGGCCTGTCACATCCGCGAACGCTGCCTCGTCTTGATGTCGAGACCGCCCGATGGGCGGATCCGACCTCAAGACGGGAGCGTTCCGAATGTCCAAGCGAATCAACTGGGCCGCCGCCTCGCCCGGTGCCATGAAGGCCCAGCTGGGCGTGCACACCTATCTCGAGGGCTGCGGCCTGCCCACGACCCTGCAGGAGCTGGTGTTCCTGCGCGTGTCGCAGATCAACGGCTGCGTCTACTGCCTCGACATGCACGCCAAGGCCCTGCGCGCGGCCGGCGAGGGCCAGCAGCGGCTGGATTGCGTCGCCGGCTGGCGCGAGGCGCAGGTCTTGTTCAGCCCGCGCGAGCAGGCGGCGCTGGCCTGGGCCGAGGCGCTGACCCTGGTCGCCGACACCCGCCAGGTGCCGGATGCCGTCTACGAGGCGGCGAAGGCGCAGTTCAGCGACCGCGAGCTGGTCGACCTGACCCTGGCCGTGTGCTCGATCAATGCCTGGAACCGCCTGAATGTCGGCTTCGCCGTGGTGCCGAAGCCGGATGCGGAAAGCGTGCGGGCCGCCGCGGCCTGACGGCCGGCCGGTTCCGATCGCAAACGGGAGTCCTTCCGAAATGTCGATGCGTCTCAACTATGCCGTCGTCGCGCCCGATGCCATCAAGGCTCAGCTGGGCGTGCACACCTATCTCGAGGGCTGCGGCCTGCCCAAGTCCTTGCTGCTCCTGATCGACCTGCGCGTGTCGCAGATCAACGGCTGCGCCTACTGCCTCGACATGCATGCCAAGAGCCTGCGCGAGGCCGGGGAGGGCCAGCAACGGCTCGACTGCCTTGCCGGGTGGCGCGAGGCGCGGGACCTGTTCAGCCCGCGCGAGCAGGCGGCGCTGGCCTGGGCCGAGGCGCTGACCCTGGTCGCCGACACCCGCCACGTGCCGGACGCCGTCTACGAGGCGGCGAAGGCGCAGTTCAGCGACCGCGAGCTGGTCGACCTGACCCTGGCCGTGTGCTCGATCAACAGTTGGAACCGCATCGCGGTCGGCTTCGACAGGAGCCCGGTGCCGGACGCCGCGAGCAGGCAGGCCGCCGCGGCCTGACGTTTCGGGCGATCTGCGGGCTTTGGTGGGCGGCTTCGGCCGCCCGTCGTTTTTCACCTCGTGACAACCGGCTTGCCTCGACGGATTTTGCACTGCAGCATCCCGGTCCGGGACGACAGATCCCGAACCGACCGGGGAGTGCCCTGAGGTGAGCGTTTCCGCCGCGATCCGGCGCATCACGATCCCGCAGCTCCGCGCCCGCAAGGGGCGGGAGCCGATCGTCGTGCTGACCGCCTACACCACGCCGGTGGCCCGGCTGCTGGACCCGCATGTCGACGCGCTCTTGGTCGGCGACAGCCTGGGCATGGTGGTGCACGGGCTGGACAGCACGGTCGGCGTCACGCTCGAGATGATGGCGCTGCACACCGCCGCCGTCCGCCGCGGCTCGGCCCGGGCCGCGATCATCGCCGATCTGCCCTTCGGCAGCTACCAGGCCTCGCCACGCGATGCCTTCGCCGCTTCGGCCCGGCTGATGGCCGAGGGCGCCTCCGCGGTGAAGCTGGAGGGCGGCGAGGAGATGGCGGAGACGGTCGCCTTCCTGACCGCCCGCGGCATCCCGGTGATGGGCCATGTCGGGCTGCTGCCGCAATCGGTCAACGTGCTCGGCGGCTACAATGCCCGCGGCCGCTCGGCGGAGGAGGCCGGGCGCATCCTCGCCGCGGCCAGGGCGCTGGCCGCCGCCGGCGCCTTCTCGCTGGTGATCGAGGGCACGGTCGAGCCGCTGGCCCGCCGGATCACGCAGGAGGTGCCGGTCCCGACCATCGGCATCGGCGCCTCGGTCGCCTGCGACGGCCAGGTGCTGGTGACCGACGACCTGCTGGGCCTGACCGGCGCCGGCACGCCGCGCTTCGTCCGCCGCTACGCCGATCTGGAGGCGGTGATCACCGAGGCGGCGACGGGCTTCGCCGCCGATGTCCGCGCCCGGCGCTTTCCGGGCCCCGAGCATGTCTTCGCCGAGAAGAAGCCGTCATGACCGATCCCATCATCGCCCGAAGCGTGGCCGAGCTGCGCGCCGCCGTCGCCGGCTGGCGCCGGGCCGGCGACCGCATCGGCCTGGTGCCGACCATGGGTGCGCTGCACCAGGGCCATCTGGAGTTGGCGGCCGCCCTGCGGAGGGCCGGGGCGGACCGGGTGCTGTTCAGCATCTTCGTCAATCCGGCCCAGTTCGGGCCGAAGGAGGATTTCAGCCGCTATCCCCGGCGCGAGGCCGAGGACCTGGCCAGGCTGGCCTCGATCGGCGCCGACCTGGCCTATCTGCCGACGGTGGACGAGATCTATCCGGAGGGCTTCGCCTTCTCGATTGTGCCCAGCGGCCCGATCGTCGCCGATCTCGAGGCGGCGGTGCGGCCGGGCCATTTCGCCGGGGTGGCGACGGTGGTGGCGAAGCTCCTGATCCAGGCGGCGCCGGACCTCGCCGCCTTCGGCGAGAAGGATTTTCAGCAGCTGCTGCTGGTGCGCCGGCTGGTGCGTGACCTGGACCTGCCCTGCGAGATCCTGCCGGTGCCGACGGTGCGCGACCGCGACGGCCTCGCCCTGTCGTCGCGCAACGCCTATCTCGGCGAAGCGCAGCTGGCGGTGGCGCGGCGGCTGAACCGGATCATGGCCGAGATCGCCGCCGACCCGTCGCTGCTGCCCGCGGGGCCGGACCGGCTGCGCGACGCCGGCTTCGACGCGGTCGACTATCTGGTGCTGCGCGACGCCGAGACGCTGGCCGAGCCGGCGCCCGGCCGGCCGCGGCGGCTGATCGCCGCGGTCCGACTCGGCGCCACGCGGTTGCTCGACAACCTGCCCGTGCCTTGAAGCCGGGTGGTTACTGCGCCGGCTGCTGCTGCGACTGGTCCTGCTGGCCGGTCAGCGAGGAGGGCGGGGCCGACAGCGGCCGGCGCTGGATCGGCTCGGCCGGGACCGCCGGCGGCGCCGGCTCGCCCTGCATGATCGGCCGGTCGATCGGCACCGTGTTGTCGCTGCCGCAGGCGGCGAGGGTCAGGACGGACAGGCCGGCGGCGGCCAGGATCAGACGGGTCATGGGCATCCTCGGTCGTTCCATGGGGCGCGCACTCTAGCCATCCAGGACAGCGGAGGCGAGAGGCGCACTGCCGCGCCGGGCCCCGGACGGGGCCGGAAAGCGGCGCCGTGGTCGAAGCTGCCGCGCGAATGCGGCAGAAATCGGCAAGGATGAACCTGCCTTGATTCGGCCGGGATTCGGCCCGACGGCGGTCCCCAAGCGGATGGTATCCTGCGGATTGCCGGGCGGTGCCGCGGCTGCGGTCCGGTCGGGCGGATTGTCGAAGGAATTTCGAAATGACGCGGGTCTATTTCGCGACCAACCGGGCGCCGAATTCGCGCTCGAACCCCACCGATTTCACGGCCGATCAGTCGAACGGGACCGCCGGCGAGCTCTGGTTCGGCTGGGCCGATCTCACGCCCGGCGGCCGCATGGTTCTGTCCGTGCCACGCGACGGTGCGGAAGGCCGGCGGCACGGCACCGCCGCGACTTTCGACACGATGCGGCAGCAGATTCAGGCCGAGGGGTCGGAGCCGATGTTCTTCGTCCATGGCTTCGCCAACACCTTCCGCAGCGCCCTGGATCGGGCGGCGCAGCTCGCCGGGTTCTATCAGGCGCAGGGCGGGCCGAAGCTGTGTCCCTTCGCCTTCTGCTGGCCATCGCTGGGCGTGCTGATCGACTTCGGCTCGCTGGTCGGCGACAACAAGGCCGCCTACCGCCAGGACCGCGACACGGCGCAGCGGTCCGGCCCGGCCTGCGGCGACGCGCTGATCCGCTGGTCGAACTTCGCCGGCACGCTCAGCCCCGCCCGGCGGCGCATCCTGCTGGCCCACAGCATGGGAAACTGGGCCCTGCGGAACGGCATCCAGCATGCGCGGACGCATCTGCCGATGCCGCCGCGGCTGGCCGAGGAGACGATCCTGGCTGCGGCGGACGAGGATTTCGACACGCTGACCGAGACCGGCAAGCTGCAGCCGCTGTGCGGCCTGTCGGACCGGGTTACGGTCTACCTCAACCGGCGGGACGTCCCGCTGTGGTTCAGCTGGAGCGTCATGGCCAATCCCCTGCGGCTCGGCCGGCAGGGGCCGTCGCTGCCGGCGGGGCTCGGCGCCAATGTCGCCGTCGTGAACTGCTCGCCGGTGGTGCCGACCGATCAGGTCGATCTCGACACCCACCAATACTACCGGCGCATCCCCCTCGTCGCCGCGGACATCGTCCAGGTCCTGCGCGGCACCGCCAGCGCTGCCGTTGCCGGGCGCCGGGCCGACGGCGGCGGCTTCTACACCTTGCCCTTCATGGGCTGAAGACGAAAACGGCCGGCGAGGCGCCGGCCGCTCCCTCTCGCGGATGCTCGGCTCAGGCCGCCGAATCCATCAGCTTCCTGGTGGTCTCGACCAGGCCCTTCACCGCGGCGACCGACTTGTCGAAGGCGGCCTTCTCGTCGGTGTTGAACTGGACCTCGACGATCCGCTCCACGCCCTCGGCGCCGATCACCACCGGCACGCCGATGTAGAGGCCGTCGATGCCGTACTGGCCGGTCAGATAGGCGGCGCAGGGCAGCACGCGCTTCTTGTCGCGCAGGTAGCTCTCGGCCATGGCGATGGCGGAGGAGGCCGGGGCGTAGAAGGCGCTGCCGGTCTTCAGGAGGCCGACGATCTCGGCGCCGCCGTCGCGGGTGCGCTGGATGATCTGGTCCAGCCGCTCCTGCGTGGTCCAGCCCATCTTCACCAGGTCCGGCAGCGGGATGCCGGCGACGGTGGAGTAGCGGGCCAGCGGCACCATGGTGTCGCCGTGGCCGCCCAGCACGAAGGCGGTGACGTCCTCGACCGAGACCTTGAACTCCTCGGCCAGGAAGTAGCGGAAGCGCGCCGAATCGAGCACGCCGGCCATGCCGACCACCTTCTCCGGCTTCAGGCCGGAGACCTCGCGCAGCACGCCGACCATGGCGTCCAGCGGGTTGGTGATGCAGATGACGAAGGCGTTCGGGGCGTACTGCTTGATGCCGGCGCCGACCGCCTGCATCACCTTGGTGTTGACGCCGATCAGGTCGTCGCGGCTCATGCCCGGCTTGCGCGGCACGCCAGCGGTGACGATGACGACGTCGGCGCCCTCGATCGCGGAATAGTCGCTGCCGCCCTTCAGCTCGGCGTCGAAGCCCTCGACCGGCGAGGCCTCGGCGATGTCGAGCGCCTTGCCCTGCGGCACACCGTCGACCACGTCGAACAGGACGATGTCGCCGAGCTCCTTGAGGCCGGCGAGAAGGGCGAGGGTGCCGCCGATTTGCCCGGCGCCGACGAGGGCGATCTTGTTGCGCGCCATTGCATGCCATCCTTGATGAGGGGGCCGAAAACTCGGCCCTGTCCTAGCGCTATTTCGCGGGTGCGGCAAGAACGGGCGGGCCCGGCGCGGGTTCATCCTGGCGAAGCGGTTGTCATCGGCCGCATGCGCCCCAGATCAGGTCCACAACAGAGGCAGGTTCCGCGATGCGCATTCTCCTTCCGGCCGTGCTCGCCGTCTTCGCGGCGGCCGGCATCTCCCGCGCCCAGGACGCGCCGCCGGCGCCGCCCGAGACGCCGCCGGCCGAGGCTCCGGCGGCCGAGACCCCGGCGGCCCCGGGCGCCCCCGCGGCGCCCGCGCCGGACCAGCGCCAGGCCTCGGAGACCCCGGCGGTGGTGATCGACGGCGACGCGGCCGGCACGCTGCTCGGCAAGTCGGTGCGGAGCGCCTCGGGCGAGGATCTGGGGCGGGTCGTCGACGTCGTGGTCGACCGCGCCGGGATGACGCGGGCCGCCATCGTCGATTTCGGCGGCTTCCTCGGCGTCGGCTCGCGCCAGATCGCGGTCGACTGGCGGGTGCTGCACTTCCCCAAGGACGGCAGCATGGACGCCATCGTCACCGACCTGACGGAGGCGCAGCTGCGCGGCGCGCCGGCCTACAAGCGGGGTGAGCCCGTGGTCGTGGTCGGCCGGGCGGACACGGCGCCGGCCCCGGCCGCCCCGGACGCGCCGGGCTCGCCATCCCAGACGCCCGCCCCGGCCCCCGCTCCCGCAGCCACGCCGGAGGCCAACGCACCGGCACCCAAGCCCTAGCCGGGCCGATGGCGGAGAACGGCGGATTCGACCGGAAGGACGCCGCCGGGACCGAGGTCCCGGTCGATGCGGGCGCACCGCAGTCCTCCCGCGGCAGCCGGCGCGGGCTCGACTGGTTCGTGTTCTTCGTCGCCGATGTGCAGACCGGCTTCGGCGCCTTTGTCGCGGTGTTCCTGACGACGCGGCAATGGACCCAGGTCGATATCGGCCTGGTCCTCACCGTCAGCGGCCTGGTCGGGCTGGTCGGCCAGGTGCCGCTCGGGGCCTTCGTCGATTCGGTCCGGTCGGTGCGGGCGACGGCCGCCGCCGCGCTGGCGGCGATCGGTGTCAGCGCCTTCGCCTTCGCCGCCTGGCCGATCTTCCCGATCGTGCTGGCCTCGCGCGTGCTGCATGCGGCGGCCAGCTGCATCGTCAGCTTCGCCATCGTCTCGCTCAGCCTCGGCCTGGCCGGCCCGGCCGGGATGAGCGAGCGGCTGGGCCGCAACGCCGCCTTCGCCTCGGCCGGCACCGGCATCGCCGCCGCCGTCATGGGGCTGTGCGGCCAGTACCTGTCGACCCAGGCGGTGTTCTTCCTGGCGGCGGTGCTGGTGGCCCCGGCCCTGTTCGCCCTGACCCGCATCCGGCCCGAGGAGATCCGGCCGGCTCCGGCGGCGCCGCAGCGGCAGGGCAAGGGGCTGAAGGCCTCGGCCGCCGGCCTCGCCGTGCTGGTGCGCAACCGCACGCTGGTGGTGTTCGCCGGCTGCATCGCCATGTTCCACCTGGCGAATGCGGCGATGCTGCCGCTCGCCGCCAGCATGGTGACGCTGCGGTCCAGCCAGGCGGCGACGCTGATGGTGGCGGCGGCGGTGATCGTGCCGCAGCTCACCGTCACTTTCCTTTCGCCGTGGATGGGCCGGGCGGCGCAGCGCTGGGGCCGGCGGCCGTTCCTGATCCTGGGCTTCCTGGCGCTGGCGATCCGCGCCTTCCTGTTCTCGCTGACCGGCGAACCGCAGCTGCTGGTGCTGTTCCAGGTGCTGGACGGGGTGTCGGCCGCGGTGCTCGGCGTGCTGGTGCCGCTGACCGTCGCCGACCTCGCCCGCGGCAGCGGCCATTTCAACCTCGCCCAGGGGCTGGTCGGCTGCGCCATGGGCATCGGCGCCGCGGTCAGCACCATCCTGGCCGGCTTCATGGCCGACAGCTTCGGCAGCTACGCCGCCTTCACCACCCTTGCCGCGGTCGCCGCCGCTGGCCTGGTGCTGATCACGCTGACGATGCCGGAGACGCGGCCGGCCGTGGAGACCGCCTGACTTACAGCTCGGGCGCGAAGCGGGTTCGCAGTTCCTCCGGAATCGGGAAGGATTGCCGCGTCTCCAGGTCGAACATCGCGCTCACCGTCTCCGCCGTCGCATGGCAGCGGTCGCCGGAGAACAGCGCCTGGGCGTAGGTGAAGGACTTGCCGCCCAGCCGGACCATCCGGGTGCCGATGCGCACGTCGTTCGGCCAGGTCAGCTCGTGCAGGAAGTTCATGGTGATGCGCACCACCACGGCGGCGCGGGTCTTGCCCAGATGGATGCCGGCGTCGCGGAAGAAGTGCAGCCGCGCCGTCTCGAAATAGACGCCGTAGGCGTTGTTGTTCACATGGCCCAGCGCATCGGTGTCGGAGTAGCGCACGCGCTCCTCCGCCCAATGCGGATAGGCGGCGGGATCGGTCGGGTCGAAATCGGTCATCGCGCTCTCCGGACGGGCCTATCGCGACATAGCCTCGAATCGACGGCGGAGGGAAGCCGCGGGTTGTCGCGAGACAAGGTTCCGGTCGCTCGCCGCGGCGTGTGGGCCTACCGTCCCCGGACCAGGGACAGAAGGAGAGCGCCATGAGCGCCGAGAACTGGCTGATCGGGGTGGCCGAGACCGCAGCCCTTTTTCCCGCGCTGCCGGCCGAGCAGTTCGTGTACCGGCTGCAGCACGGCACCATGAAGACCGGGCTCTACGCCCCGCGCGGCACCGATCCGCAGGGCCCGCACAAGCGCGACGAGCTCTATGTCGTCTGGCGCGGCACCGGCACGTTCTTCCGCGACGGCGAGCGCAAACCGTTCGGGCCGGGTGACGTGATCTTCGTTCCGGCGCATATGGAGCATCGGTTCGAGGACTTCAGCGATGATTTTGCGACATGGGTGATCTTCTGGGGCCCGGAGGGCGGGGAGACGAGCTAGAGCCGGCGCCGGCCGCGCCGATCTGGGGCGCCGACCTCGGCGCGCCGGCGACGCCGCGGCAGGAGGCCGAGGCGCTGCGCCTGGCCGTCGAGATGGGCGCCGCCGCCGGCCGCTTCGCGCTCGACTGGGCGGCGCTGCAGCCGGAAGGGCGCGGCCGGCTCGACCCCGCGGCGCTGGCCGGGCTCGACCGCCGGGTCGATGCGATGGGGGAGGCCGGGTTAACCCCCTGGCCGGTGCTGGCGCCGGCCCGGCTGCCGCGCGACATCCGCATCCGCGGCGGCTGGACCGCGCGCGACACCGCCTGGCGCTTCGCCGAATTCGCCTGCCGCGTCGCCGGCCGGATCGGCGACCGCATGGCCGCGCTGACGGTCGATGCCGGCGCCCCCGGCTTCGCCCGCGACGAGGCCGCCTGGCGGGACCGCCCGATCGGCATGGCCGAGGACGCCGCCTTCCGCGCCATTCTGCACCACCTGCTGCTCGGCCGCGGCCTGGCGCTGTCGGCGCTGCGCCAGGAGAGCGGCCGCTGGCGGCTGGGCGCCGCGCTGGCCGGCCCGCCGCCCGAGCCCTGGGACGACACGCTGGCCTCCTCCGACGCCGTCGCGATCGCCGAGGCGCTGGGCTGGGAGGCGTCGGTCATCAGCCTGCGCGACGGACGGTATCCGGAGCTGGCAGCCGAGCGGCTGGGCCGGCTGGTGGAGGAGGACGACGAGAAGCGCTGCCGCGGCCCGGTCGACCTGCTGCTGCTCGACCATGCCGGGCCGCTCTGGGCCCGGATGAGCGCCGACGCGCCGGGCGGGGTGGATCTGCTCGGCCGACCGCGCGGAACCGTGCCGGAACGCGCCGACCCCGACTCGCTGCGCCGGGCGCTCGACCGCTTGGCCAAGGTTTGGCCGAAGCTCCCGTTTCATCTGACGCTGCGGATCGCGGCCGACGACCCGCCGCTGCGCGAGGGCCGGATCGAGGACGGTGTCCGGATCGATCGGCTGGAGGCGGATCTGGACGTCGCCGAAGCCGCCTGGGCCGCCGGAGTGCCGCTCGCGGCCGTGTTCCTCGGTCCGGTGCTGGACGACGGCGCGGCGTCGCCCGCCGGGCTGGCCGCCTGGGACAGGCGCGCCGACGCGCCGCTGCCGAAGGAGAGCTGGCGCCGGCTGCAGCGCCGGATCCGGGGATAGGCCGGATGATCGTCGTGACGGGCGTCCCGGCGCCGGTCCGGATCGGCCGCGAGCGCAACCTGTGGATGCGCCACCCGGTGTGACGGACGGGCCGGGCGGAACCGGACGGGCGCCGCGGCGTTGATTCGTCACGCCGCGGGGGACGCCGCGACGCCATCGCGGCTCCAGCCCGCGGCCTGATGGAGTGTCAGGTCATGTCTTGGACCCGTCCGCGCCGGCTGCTCCTGGCCGGCGCCCTGGCTGCAGCCGCGGCCGGTCTCGGCGGTTGCTATGCCTATCCGGTGGGCTATGCCGGCTACAGCACCTATGGCTATGACGACTACGCCTATGCCCCGCCACGGGCTTACGGATACACGCGGTACTACGGCTACCCCGCGTACTACAACTACGGCTACAGTTACCCGCGGTACTACCGCGCGCCCCGCTACGGCTACCCCCGATACTACGGTTACCCGCGCTACGGCTACCGCGGCTATGGCTACGGCTACGGTGACGACAACCGTGGCAACCGGCGATAGCGGCGGCCCGCCGACCGCTTCTTGCCCGGCTGCGGGTGGAATGTCGCGAGGCCGCCCGCGGCCCGATGGAGTGCCAGCTCATGTCCCCGACCGGTCTGCGTCGGTTGCTTCTGATCGGTGCCCTGGCGGCTGCGGCCGGCCTGGGCGCCTGCGTCGCCTATCCCGGAGATTACGGATACGGCGGCTACGCCTACAACGATTACGACTATGGCTACGGCCATCGCACCTCCCGGCCGAGCTACTACAGCTATCCCAGCCGGTATTCCTACCCGCGGTATTACAGCAGCCGTCGCTACTACGACGATGACCGGCGTTCCTACCGGCGCAGCTACGGCGACCGCCGCCGTTATGTCCGCCGCTACGACGGCGACAACCGCCGGTACGATCGCGGCTGGTCGTCCCGGGGCGCTTCCCGAAATCCTTACTACTTCTATCGGCCGGGACACGAGAACGACCGCTGACGGGTCGTCAGGCGATCCAGCCCAGCGCCACCGCGCCCAGCAGCAGCGCGCCGAAGATGATCCGGTAGATCGCGAAGGCGGTGAAGCGGTGCGTCTGGATGTAGCCCAGCAGCCACTTCACCGCGATGAAGGCGGTGACGGTCGAGACCACGAAGGCGACGCCCAGCGCGCCCCAATCCTCATGCGCGCCGCCTTCCTTGATCTGGCCGTACAGCTCGTAGGCGCTGGCCGCGTACATGGTCGGGATGCCGACCAGGAAGGCGAATTCGGTGGCCGCGGCGCGGTTGCTGGCGCCGGCCAGCATGGCGGCGAAGATGGTGGCGGCCGAGCGCGAGGTGCCGGGGAAGACGCCGGCCACGAACTGGGCCAGGCCGACCACGATGGCGACCAGCCAGGTGATCTTGTGGCTGTCGGGCAGCTTCGCCGCCTGCTGCTCGGCCCAGATCATCCAGAACCCCCCGACCACCAGCGCGATCGCGATCGGCAGGATGTTCTCGGGCAGGGTGAAGCCCATCTTCTTGGCGGCGAAGCCCAGCACCCCGGTGATCACGAAGGCGAGCAGCAGCCGGATGCCGTAGTGCCGGTTCTCCGGCCGGCGCCAGCCCAGCACCAGGTCGAAGATCCGGCGCCAGTAGATGATGGTCACGGCCAGGATGGCGCCGGCCTGGATGACGATGTTGAAGGTGTCCGAGCGTTCGCCCAGCCAGTGCTCGGCGATGATCAGGTGGCCGGTCGAGGAGATCGGCAGAAATTCGGTGATGCCTTCGATCACCCCGAGGATGATCGCGCTCAGATAGTCCAAGTCAGTGCTCCGGGGTGAATCGAGGCCGCCTCGCTTGTGAACGAAGCGGGCGGATTTGGAAAGTCCCGCCGGGGCGGCGGGACCGATCCTGAACGGCCGCCGGCCCCGGAGGTTCCGGCCCCGGATCAGCCCCCGGCCGCGACGGCGGCCCGCCGCGCCGTGACGGCTTCGAGGTCGGGATCCCGGCCGGCGCGGTAGTCGGCGAAGGTGAAGGGCACCTTCACGGTCGGCGACAAATCGCCGCCGGCCACGCCGTACAGGTAGTTCAGCCAGAAGCAGCGTCCGATCTGCGCCGGCCCGCAGCCCTGGCCCCAATCGTGGAAGGCGGTGGAATAGCGGATGGCGATGCCCGAATTCGGCAGGGTCAGCCGCCCGCCCTCGGCCCAGAAGGCGGCGAAGTCGCCGACGGGCCGCCCGACGATCTCGACCCGGCCGCCGCCGAAATGCTTCAGCCGGGCCAGGGTGGAGATCGCGGCGGAGAAGGTGTCGGGGCCGGTCAGCACATGGATCCGCGCCTCCGGTCCCAGCACCTCGGGCAGGCGACGGCTGAAGGCGGCGGCCAGCATGTAGTCGCCGCCGGGATTGGCGCGCAGATCGACGATCACGGTCTTCGGCCGGCGCTCCGCCGCCTCCGCCAGCACCCGGTCCAGGAATGCCTCCAGCCCGTCGCCGGGCATGTCGCGAATCTGCCTCAGCTCGACGAACAGCGCGTCCGGCGCCGGAGTGGCGTGCCAATAGGCCCGGTCGGCGTGCTGCAGATAGAGCGGCAGGGCGGTCGCCCCCGACAGGACATGAAGCCACGGGCCGTCATCCGCCGGCAGTGCGGTCGGCAGCAGATCGGATGCCGGCCGCCGCACCTCGTTCTCCGGCCGGATCGCCGGGCGCGGATCGGCCTCGATCCGCCGCTCGACGCGCCGGCCGTCCGGCAGGTCGAAGACCAGGACGGCGGCATCCGGCGCGGGCAGCAGTCCCAGGGCGTGCAGCGCGGCGGGAGAGGACAGGAGATTGACCGACAGCAGCCGGGCCCGGCTGTCGTTGCCGCCGGTATAGGGGCGCAGCGCAACGGCCAGATCCTCGGGCGTCCGGCCGCCCAGCGCGGCCACGCGCGCCCCCAGCAGCTCGGCCAGCGCCGCCCGGGCGGCGACCACATGGAGGCCGTCGTCGAACCAGATCAGCCGCAGCGGCAGTGCGTTCAGCGACCGGCCCATGGCGACACCTCGGACATAGGTGTGGCCGTTGCCGGCCAGCGCCACGGCGCGGGTGATCGCCATCTCGAAGCGGGCCCGGTCCATCCCCGCGGGCCCCGCGGCCGACACCTCCGCCAGCAGGCCTTCGATCCGCAGATCGAACCGGTCGCGGGCGTCGGCCGAGAAGCTGCGGTCGACCTCCGGCAGCCGGCGCAGCAGCTCCAGGTCCTGGCGGTCGGCCTCGGCTTGGTTCCGCGGCGGCGGAGCCTCCAGCACCGGGACGGGCGGATAGTTGGGCCGCACCGCGGCGACATAGGCGGCGGCCGGCACCGCCAGAAGGACGGCGGCGACCCCGGCCGCGAGAACCCATCGCTTCATCAACTCCCCCGACGCAGCGCCGCCCGGCCCGGGCGGCGACCAGCGCCGTGCAACCGCTGTGCCAGGACGCCACAGGGCGGCCGGCCTGCGATTCTCACGCAAGCTCCCGGTGGTCGGGCGAAAAATTCGCCGAAAGGCGCGGATTCTCCTATTCCGCCGGCGAGCCTTCGCTGCGATGGACCAGCAGCTGGCGCTCCAGCTCCTTGGCGGTGCGGTTGGCCGGGGCGGTGAAGCGGGCCAGGGCCCGGTACAGCACCGGCACCAGGTAGAGCGACAGCAGGGTCGAGACCATGACGCCGCCGAAGATGACGACGCCGATCGCCTGGCGCGATTCGGCGCCGGCCCCGGTCGCGATCGCCAGCGGCAGGGCGCCCAGCGCGGTGGCGATCGAGGTCATCAGGATCGGCCGCAGCCGGGTGGCGGCGGCCTCGCGCACAGCCTCCAGCACCTCCAGCCCCTCGTCGCGCAGCTGGTTGGCGAACTCGACGATCAGGATCGCGTTCTTCGCCGTCAGCCCGATCAGCATGACCATGCCGATCTGGGTGTAGATGTTCACGGTCATGCCGAGCAGCGCCACCGAGCCGAGCGCGCCGAAGATCGCCAGCGGCACGGTCAGCAGGATGGTGACCGGGTGGACGAAGCTCTCGAACTGCGCCGCCAGCACCAGGAAGACGATCAGGAGCGCGGTGCCGAAGGTGATGTAGAGCGAGGCGCTGCTTTCCAGGAACTCGCGGGTATCGCCGTCCCAGGACAGGCGGGCCTCGGTCGGCAGCACCTCGGCGACGGCGGCGCGGATCTCGGTCACCGCGTCGCCCAGCGTGGCGCCGTCGGCCAGGCTGGCGGTGAAGGTGATGGCGCGGACCCGGTCGAAGCGGCCCAGGCTGGCCGGGCCGGCGACGTCCTGCAGCTTCACCAGGCTGGTCAGCGGCACCAGCGTGCCGCCGGACGCCCGGACGAAGATGTTGGACAGGTCGCGCGGCGTCTGCCGGTCCTCGGCCCTCGCCTGCAGCACCACGTCGTATTCCTCGCCGTCATCCTCGTAACGGGTGACGGCGACCGATCCGAACATGGTCTCCAGCGTCTCGCCGATGGCGCGGACCGAGATGCCGAGATCGGCGGCGCGGTTGCGGTCAATGGCGACGCGCAGCTCCGGCTTGGTCTCGTCGTAATCGGCCTGCAGGTTGCGCAGCACGTGGGAGTTGCGCAGCCGGTCCTCCAGCCGGTCGCGCCACTCGGCCAGCTGCTCGTAGGTGTTGCCGCCGATGACGAAGCGGACCGGGGCGCCGGAGCCGCGGGAGAGGCCGCTCGGGTTGATGGCGACGGCACGGATGCCGGGAATGTCGGCCAGCTTGGCCGCCAGCTCGCGCACCACCTGCTGCTGCGACCGGCTGCGCTCGTCCCAGGCCTTCATCTGGCCGATGACGGTGACCCGGTTCACCCCGGTCGGGCCCCAGGCCGGCGCCAGGATGGCCAGCAGGCGGGTGACGTCCTGCGCCTCGACATAGGGGGTCAGCGCGGCCTCGATCCGGGCCAGCTGGGCGCCGGTGTACTCCATGCTCGAGCCTTCCGGGCCGGTGGCGCTGACCACCACCCGGCCGCGGTCCTCGGTCGGCACGAACTCCTGCGGCAGATTCTGCAGCAGGGCCACGGCGCCGAGGCTGAGCGCGACGGCGATGGCGCCGACCAGCAGCGGGGCGGCAAGGGCGAAGCCCAGCGTCGCCTTGTAGCCGCGGTTCAGCAGGTCGAAGCCGTGCTCCGTCACCTTGTGCAGCCAGGTCTCCTCGTTGGCCGGGCGCAGCAGCCGGCTGCACATCGCCGGCGTCAGGGTCAGGGCGATCAGCGCCGAGAACAGCACCGAGGACGCGACGGTGATGCCGAATTCGCTGAACAGCCGCCCGACATTGCCCTGCAGGAAGGAGATCGGGACGAACACCGCGGTCAGCACCGCGGTGGTGGCGACCACGGCGAAGCCGATCTGGCGCGAGCCGAGATAGGCCGCGACCAGCGGCGGCTCGCCATGCTCGATCCGGCGGCTGATGTTCTCCAGCACGATGATGGCGTCGTCGACCACCAGGCCGATCGCCAGCACCATCGCCAGCAGGGTCAGCACGTTGATCGAATAGCCCAGCGCCGCCAGGACGATGAAGGAGGCGGTGATCGAGACCGGCACGGCGACCGCCGGGATCAGCGTGGCGCGGATGCTGCGCAGGAACACGAAGACGATGCCGACCACCAGCGCCAGCGCGATCGCCAGCGCCAGGAACACCTCCTCGATCGACTTGTCGATGAAGACGCTGTCGTCGGAGGAGATCTCGATCCGCACGTCCGGCGGCAGCGACTGGCGCAGCGCGTCCAGCGCGTGGCGCACGCCCTCGGCCACGTCCAGCGTGTTGGCGGTCGACTGCTTGACCACGCCGATGCCGACCGCGGGCTTGCCGTCGGCGCGAAAGCCGCTGCGGTCGTCGCGGGCGCCGACCTCGACCCTGGCCACGTCGCCCAGCCGCACCAGGGTGTCGCCGTCGCGGCGCAGCACGATGCGGGCGAACTCCTCCGGCGTCGACAGCCGGGTGTTGGTGCGCACCGTCAGCTCGCGGTCGTTCGACTCGACCCGGCCCGACGGCAGCTCGACATTCTGGGCCTCGAGCGCGTCGCTGACGTCCTGCGCCGTGACCAGCCGCGCCGCCATGGCGTTGCGGTCCAGCCAGACCCGCATCGACGGCTGGCGCTCGCCGCCGATCGTCACCTGGGCGACGCCGTCCACGGCCGAGAGCGGATCGACGACATAGCGCTTGGCCATGTCGCTGAGCTCGATCGCGGAGCGGCCGTCGCTGGTCAGGGTGGCATAGATGATCGGGCTGGCGTCGGCGTCGACCTTGCGGATGATCGGGGTGTCGGCATTGTCCGGCAGTCGGGCGGTCACCCGGCCGACCGAATCGCGCACGTCGTTGGTGGCGCTCTCGACATCGCGCTCGATGTCGAATTCCAACCGGACGCTGGACCGCCCCTCCTGGCTGGTCGAGCGCATGGTGCGGATGCCGGCGACGCCGGCCACGCCCTCCTCGATCACCTGGGTGATCTGGCTCTCGATCACCTGCGCAGAGGCGCCTTCATAGGTGGTGGTGATCGACACCACCGGCGGGTCGATGTTGGGGTATTCGCGGACGGTCAGGCGCTGGAAGGCGAAGACGCCCAGCACCACCAGCAGCAGGCTGACGACGATCGCGAAGACCGGGCGCTTGATGGCGGTGTCGGAGAGGACCATGTCACGCCCCCGCCGGCGCCGTGCCGGCCGGCTGCACCTGGACCGGCACGCCGTCGCGCAGCCGCTGCATGCCCTCGATCACCACCGACTCCCCGGCGGCCAGGCCGGACCGTATCTGCACCTGGCCGCGCAGCCGGGTGCCCAGCGTCACCTCGCGCCGCACCGCCTTGCCGTCGACGACCAGATAGACGAACTGGCGGGCGCCCTGCGGCACCAGCGCCTGTTCCGGCACCAAGAGGGCGGACGGGTCGGTCGACAGCTGCACCCGTACGGTCATGAACATGCCGGGGCGCAGCAGCCCGTCGCGGTTGTCGATCTCGGCCACCGTGGTGACCGACCGGGTCGCCGGGTCGACGCGGGTGTCGACCGAGATGACGGTGGCGGTGAAGGCGCGGTCGGGATAGGCGTCGCTGTGGACCTCGAGGGTCAGGCCCGGGGTCAGGCGCGACAGCAGCATCTCCGGCAGGTTGAAGTCGACCTTGACCCGGCTGAGATCGTCCAGCGTGACGATCGCGGTGCCGGGCGACACCAGGGCGCCCTGGCTGACCTTGCGGATGCCCAGCGTGCCGGCGAAGGGGGCGGTGATCACCCGCTCCGCCAGCCGGGCCTTCTGCGCCGCCACCGCCGCGGTCTTGACCTCAAGGTCGGCGCGCAGCGTGTCGACCTGGGCCTGCGGGATGTTGCGCGCCTTCGACAGGGCCTCGGCCCGGTCGAGCGACAGGCGGGCATTGCGCAGCTCGGCCTCGGCCGAGGCGACGGTCGCCTCCAGCTCGGCGCTGTCCAGCCGGATGATCGGGGCGCCGGCGGCGACGGCCTGGCCGTCCTCGAACTCGATCCGGTCGACGATGCCGGTGGTCTTGGCGGTGATGGTGACCGCCTCGCGCGCCCGCGTGGTGCCGACGGCGTCCATCGCCTCGGTCACCGTGCCGATATGCACCGGCGCCAGCGTCACCGGGGCTGTGATCGGACCGCCGCGTGGCGCCACCGCGCCGTCGGCCTGCCACGGCGCATAACGCCACACGCCCGCCGCCGCGGCGGTGAGCAGGCCGATGGCCACAAGTTGTTTCCACGCACGCATGCGTCCGCAAAGCCCCCTTCCGTCGCCGCGCCGGTCCAGCGCGCGTACTCTACTACCAACGGCCGGTTTCTTCTTGGTTGATGCGGCCTGTGTCTTTCACGGCACAGGGGGGAGATTCCGTCGCAGCAATATCGCGATCGGGAACAGCACACGGAATCCGGTGTTTATGGCAGCGATATGACGAATCCACGCTGCGTCCAGCAGCGGCACTGGAAGGGACCCGATGGACGGCCCGACGCGCCGGCCGCGGGGACAAGCGGAATGGGATTGCTCTACAGCGAAGCGGAGGATGCGGTCGACCTGCACGGCCGCCGCATCCTGATCGTCGAGGACGAGCAGATCGTGGCGCTCGACCTGGAGCTGACCCTGCGGACCTGGGGCGGCACCGTGGTCGGCCCGGCGACGACGGTCTCGCGCGCGGTCGAGATGGCGCGCAGCCAGCCGATCGACGGCGCCATGGTCGACCTCAACCTCGCCGGCGCCGCGGCCTTCCCGGCGGTCGACATCCTGCTGCAGCGCGGCGTGCCGGTGATCCTGGCCACCAGCTATCCGCGGGAAAGCCTGCCCCCGGCCTACCGCAACCTGCCGATCCTGCCGAAGCCATACGACCCGCGCCGCTTCTCCGGGCTGGTGCAGTCGATCTTCAGCGTCCGTCCCGGCGACGCCAGCATCCACTGACGGCCCGGCGTCAGGCCGCCCAGGGCTGCGTCTCCGTCCGCACGGCTTCATCCGTCGCCTTCGCCGCGGCGATCGACAGCGCCAGATACTGGTCCTGCGCCGCCTCGGCGAAGCCGTAGATCTCCTCCCCGGTCTCGACATAGCGGGCCATGCCGGCCAGGCAGGCGCCGACCGCGATCTCATCGTCGTTCAGCCGGGTCCCGGCGAAGGGGTTGCGGTAGACCCACTCCGCCCCGGCCTGGATGCCGACGAGGTGATGGCCCTGGATGTCGGCGTATTGCCCGGCGTCCTGGCGCAGCAGGCGCAGCGTCACCGGCGTGCGGTGGTCCTGCAGATACCGCAGCTCGTCGTCCTTGATCTCGCCGCGCTCGCCCCGCACCAGCACCCGCGGCGACCGGATCCAGTGGTGGTACTGGTCGCCGGTGAAGTCGAACACCGCCGAGCGGTCACCGAAATCGAGCGTGGCGATGGTCTGCTCGGATCGGGCGATGCGGTGCTCGTCCGGCGGGCCCGAACGGGTCGGGCCGGCGACGATCGGGCTGGTGAAGGCCTGGGCCCGGATGGCCGCGTTCTCGAAGCCGAGGCCGAGATGTTTCCGGATCAGGCTGGTGCCGTGATAGCCGTGCGCCACCGCGACATGGGCGTGGCTCGGCGTGCCGATCCGGCCGGCGGCGATCAGCGCGAGCCGGGCCGCATGGGTCGGCTGCAGGAAGTACTGCTCCGCCACCTGGATGCGGGCGCCGCCGCGGACCAGCTCGTTGAGCCGCAGCAGCCCGTCCAGATCGGGCGCCGGCGGCGTCTCGGTCAGGACCGGCTGGCCGGCGGCCGCCAGCTCGGCGATCACCCCAGGTGCGGCCGGCTGCGACACGGACACCACGGTGAAGCGCGGCCGGGTCAGGCGCAGCAGCGCCTCGGTCGTGCGGAAGGTCGGCAGCCCCCATTGCGCCTCGACGGCGGCGCCGCGGACCGGGTCGCGCACCACCACGCCGTCGATGCGGAAGCGATCCGGCAGCGCCCGGGCGACGCGCAGGAAGAACTCGGTGCGCCAGCCGGGGCCGACGATGGCGAAGTTGCAGAGGCTCACGGTCGGTCCTTCCGGCAGGCGCGGGGTCGGAAACCGATCTCACCCCAGAACGGCAAAGGGTGTAAACCGGCGCGAGACGCGACAGGAGAGGGCGATGGCGAAGCGGCCGCGGGCGGATCTGGTGCTGGTCGAGCGCGGCCTGGCGGAAAGCCGGGCGCGGGCCCAGGCGCTGATCCTGGCCGGGCTGGTCTATGAGGGCACGCGCCGGGTCGAGAAGCCGGGCGACGGCATCGCCCAGCCCGAGGCGCTGTCGGTGCGCGGCCGCGATCATCCCTGGGTCAGCCGCGGCGGGCTGAAGCTGGTCAAGGGCCTCGACCATTTCGGCATCGACCCGGCCGGGCTGGTGGGGCTCGACGTCGGCGCCTCGACCGGCGGCTTCACCGACGTGCTGCTGAACCGGCGTGTGGCGAAGGTCTACGCCGTCGATGTCGGGCACGGCCAGCTGGCCTGGTCGCTGCGCCAGGATCCGCGCGTGGTGGTGCTGGAGCGGACCAACGCCCGGCACCTGGACCGGGGGCTGATCCCGGACCCGGTCGGCATCGTCGTCTGCGACGCCAGCTTCATCGGGCTGGAGACGGTGCTGCCTGCGGCGCTGGCCCTGGCCGCGCCGGGTGCCTGGCTGGTGGCGCTGATCAAGCCGCAATTCGAGGTCGGGCCCGACCGGGTGGGGAAGGGCGGCGTGGTCCGCGACCCCGAACTGCATCGCGAGGTCTGCGACCGCATTTCCGCCTGGCTCGCCGCCCGCCCGGGGTGGCAGGTGCTGGGCGTCACCGAAAGCCCGATCACCGGCCCCGAAGGCAATGTCGAGTTCCTGATCGGAGCACGGTTCGAGGGGTGATGATCACCGCTGTAGGTTGGGTTCGCGACGCGAACCCAACATCGTGCCGCCGGAACCAGTGTTGGGTTGGCCATAGCGAACCCAACCTACGAAGCTATCGTCCCAGCAGCAGCGGCTGCATCGCCGCGACCGGGCCGTCCGCGGCAGCGGCGAGGGCGCCGAAGCGTTCGGCGACTGGCCCCAGCCCAGCCTCCTCCAGCAGCGCCGCGCCGCCGAACGGGCTGCCCGAGATCAGCCGGCGCAGCGTGTCCAGCGCCGAGCGCGGACGCGGCAGGCGCACCACCGCCACTTTGGCGTCCGGGCTCAGGCCGATCGCCTGGCGGGCGATGACCATCGCGGCGTCCAGCCCGCCCAGCCGGTCGACCAGCCCGTTCTTGACCGCTTCGCTGCCCAGCCAGACCCGACCCTGGGCGACGGCGTCGACCGCCTTCGGGTCCATGCCGCGGCCCGTGGCCACCAGCTGCAGGAAGGCGTCGTAGCCGGCATCGATGCCGGCTTCGAACCGGCCCTTCTCGCTGGCATCGAGCGGTTCGTTTAGGGTCCAGATCCCGGCGTTGCGGCCGCGCTGCACGGTGCCCCAGCTGACGCCGACCTTCTTCCACAGCGCCTGCAGCACCGGCTTGCCGGCGAAGATGCCGATCGACCCGGTCAGGGTCGAGGGCTCGGCCACGATCGCCTTGGCCTGGGCAGCGATCCAGTAGCCGCCGGAGGCCGCGGCCTCGCCCATCGACACCACGATCGGCTTGCCGGCGTCGCGCGCCCGCCCGACCGCCCGGCCGACCAGAGCCGAGGCGACGACCGATCCGCCGGGGCTGTCGATGCGCAGCACGATCGCCTTGATCTTCTCGTCCTCGACCGCGTCGTCGATGGTCTCGGCCAGCTCGCGGCCGACGATCTCGCGATCCAGCCGGCTGTCCGACGCCTCGTCGACGATCGGGCCGGTGGCGTAGATCACCGCGATCCGCGGCTGGTCTCCCTTCACCTCCGTCTCGGTCGCGGCGAGATAGTCGCCGGTCCCGACCTCGGCCAGCTTGCGGCCGGCCCGGGCGTCGACCAGCCCGTCGACCTCGTCCCAATAGGCCAGCTTGTCGACCAGCCTGGCCTCGACCGCCTCCCTGGCGGTGTAGGGGCCGCCGTCGATCAGCCGCTTGACCTGGTCCGGCGGCAGGGCGCGGCCCTGGGCGATGCCGGCGACCAGCTGGTCGTACAGCCCCTGGGCCATGGCCTCGTTCATCGCCCGGCTGGCCGGGGTGAAGTCGCGCTCGGTGAAGGTCTCAGGCGCCGATTTGTACTGGCCGCGCTTGCTGACCTCGGGCTGGATGCCGACGGTGTCCAGCAGATCGCGCACGAACGGCACCTCGACCGAGATGCCGGTCAGGCCGACGCCGCCCTGCGGCATCATCAGGGTCTGGTCGAAGCCGGCGGCGAGATAGACCGCGACATTGCCGGGGCCGGCGCTGCCGAAGTCGTCGGCATGGGCCACCGTCAGCTTGCCGGCCCGCCGCGCCCGGTCGACGGCGTCGCGCAGCTCCTGCGCCGAGGCCAGCGGCACCGCGTCGGGCGCCAGCCGGGCGACGATGGCGCCGACCCGCGGATCGGCGGCGGCGCGGTCGATCGCGTCGATGGTCTGGTGCAGGGTCAGCGGGCTGCGGGTCAGGCTGAAGCCGCCCGGCACCTGGTCCGGCGCGCCCTTGCGCAGGTCGAGCACCAAAGCGAGGTCGCCCTTCGGCAGCGAGGGCGTCCGTGTCGCCAGGTACCAGGCCGATCCGCCGACCACGGCAAGCAGCAGCAGGAACAGCACGCCGAAGATGATGAGGATGGCGCGGATGAAACGGCCCATGATGCGTCCTGCCCGGGAATCAGCGGTTCATCGCGTGATAGTCGCGGTTCGGCATCATGTCGACGCCCGTGGCGACGCGGTTCGACATGTTGAAGAATCCGGCCACGTCGCAGATGTCGAAGATGTCCTCGTCGGAGAAGCCGTGCCCGCGCAGCGCCGCGCGCTCGGCGTCGCCGACCCGGTGCGGCTCGGTGGTCAGGAGCCAGGCGAAGTCCAGCATGGCGCGGTGGCGCGGCGGCAGCCGGGCGACGCGGTAATTGAAGGCCAGCATCTCGCCCAGCTCCGGGTCCTCCGCCAGGCGCCGCACCGCCTGGCCGTGCGCGACCAGGCAGTAGTAGCAGCGGTTGGCCGAGGAGACGGTGACGGCGATCATCTCCCGCTCCAGCTTCGACAGGCCGCTGTCGCCCAGCATCAGCTCGTTGTAGGTCGCGATGAAGTTGCGCAGTTTCTTCGGCCGCAGGCTGTAGGCGCGGATCACGTTCGGCACCAGCCCCAGCTTTTCCATGCATTTGGCGTAATAGGCCTTGAGGTCCTCGTCGAGCGCCGCCTCGTCCGGGATCGGGAAGGCCATGACGTGATCGGGCTGCGGCACGATGGGAATCCTCTCTGGTCGCGGGCGCAGCCTAGCAGGCGGCAGAGGCCGGGTCGAACCCGGCTCGCACTGAGTAAGGTGACGTCGGCGTCAGTCCAAGCGATCGACGCGCGACTGTCGCATCTGGAAAAACGGACGGAACTCGGCGGCCAGCTTCATCATGAAGGATTTGCTGAATCTGCCGCGTGGTTCCTGTCCGAGGTCGAGGAAGTAGGATGATTCCGCGATGTCGAAATTGTATTCGTCGATGCTGATCCACGCCGATTTCCAAGTCTTCAGCCCGGCGCGGCGGCATTCGATCTCGGTCAATTCCAAGGCGTGGCGGCTGGGCTGCGGAGGCGTGCCGGAGATCGCCAGCAAGGCGAGCCAAGTCTTGCCGGACTCAGGCTGGCGGAGCGCGATCACGACGCAAACTGGACGATTCTTCCGCCCCTCGGTCTCGCCTTGTTGATGCTGCCAGCGCCAGAGGTAGGGATAGTCGATGATGACGCCGGACTTCAGGTCGTCAATCTTCATCGTCATATCCTTCACCGCGGGCGAGCTTGTCGAGCTCCACGGCGAACCGGGCCGAGATATCGTCCGGCGTTTCCCCAACGCCATACGCCCGGCGAGGATCGTCTGCGGTGCGCAGCCGATCATAGTGCTCCACGGACATCAGCACGAATTTGGGCTTGCGATGATGGGTGATGATGACGGGTGCCTTGCGGGCCGCGTCGGTGATCTCTCCCACCTGCTTGTTCAGATCCGAGGTCGTGAAGCTGCGCATGACGAGACTCCAGCTGCTGCCCCCAAGATATCAATATTTTATGGAATATCCATATTTTGATTCCCCAGAAAGACCCGATTGCCACAAGACCGTCCCTGCTTCGAGGGGCTAGCCTCCGCGCTTGTAGATGCGATGGTCGAGGCGCTCGTCCTCCAGCCCGGCCGGCTCCTGGTGCAGGATCACCTCGGCATCGGGGAAAGCGTCGGACAGCGCCGCCTCCAGCCGGTCGCAGACGGTGTGGGCCTGCCACAGGGTCAGGCCGCCATCCATCTCGACATGCAGCTCGATGAAGCGGGTGCCGCCGGCGCTGCGGGTGCGCAGGTCGTGCAGGCCCGCCACCTCGGGATCGGCCCGGACGATGGCGGCGATCCGGTCCCGGTCCTCGCGCGGCAGCTCGCGGTCCATCAGATGGTCGACGGCGCGGCGGGCGATGCGGGCGGCGCTGACCAACAGCCACAGCGCCACGCCGATCGCGGTGGCGGGGTCGAGCCATTGCCAGCCAGGCCGCTGGCCGATCACCAGCACCGCCAGCACCACCACGCTGGTGGCGGTGTCGCCGACATAGTTCAGCCGGTCGGCGGCGATCGCGGTCGAGTCGGTGCGGCGGGCGACGCCGCGCTGGAACACGACCAGCAGGACCGTCGCCACCAGCGAGATCGACATCACGGCGATGCCCAGCGGCACCTCGGCCACCGGCTCCGGGGTGATGAATCGGCCGGCCGATTCGAAGATCAGCAGCAGGGCCGAGCCGCCGACGAAGGCGGCCTGGGCGATGGCGCCCAGCGGCTCGGCCTTGCCGTGGCCGAAGCGGTGCGACCGGTCCGGCGGCCGCAGCGCGTGGCGCACGCTGATCAGCAGGATGCCGGACGCGGCAACGTCGACCATGCTGTCCAGCAACGAGGACAGGATCGCGGCCGATCCGGTCACCAGCCAGGCGGCCAGCTTCAGGACGGCCAGGGTCGAGGCCACCGAGACGCTGACCGACGTCGCCAGCCGCAGCAGCCGGTCGCGCCGGGCCTGCTCGCCGCCGTTCGGAACGGCGTCGGTCACGGATACAGCCGGTGGTGGCGCCAGCCGCTCAGGCCCGTCTCGTACACCACCCGGTCATGCAGGCGGTACGGCCGCTCCTGCCAGAACTCGATCCGCCACGGCACCAGGCGGAAGCCGGACCAGTGCGGCGGCCGCGGCACCGGCCCGTCCGTCTCCTCCGGCCCGAAGCGGCGGGTCGCCTCGTCGACCGCCTGCTCCAGCGTCGCCCGGTCGGCCAGCGGCCGCGACTGGGCCGAGGCCCAGGCGCCGATCCGGCTGCCGCGGGCCCGGCTGGCGTAATAGGCGTCGGCCTCGGCCGGCTCGACCGGCGTCACCGGCCCCTCGACCCGCACCTGCCGGCGCAGGCTCTTCCAGTAGAAGCACAGCGCCGCCCGCGGGTTGCGCGCCAGCTCCTTGCCCTTGCGGCTCTCCAGATTGGTGAAGAAGACGAAGCCGCGCGCCGCCGCCTGCGCATCGTCGACGCCCTTCAGCAGCACCATCCGGACCGACGGCGCGCCGTCGGCCGACGCGGTCGCCAGCGCCATGGCGTTGGGATCGTTGATCTCATGCGCCGAAGCCAGGGCGAACCACGTTTCGAACAGCGCGAACGGGTCCGCCGGCGGAACGAAATCAAGGTTGGCGGGTTCGGTTGCGGCACTGCCGGAATTCGGGGTGGTGGAGGGGGGCGTCGTCATGGCGCACGGCCTTCATTCGGTCGAATTTCGGCTACATTAGGGATCGACGCCGTGAAGTCCATGGCGGCCAGGACAGGTCCGATGCCCGCTGCGGGCATCGCAGGAGGATCGGAGAGAATGAGGAAGTTCACCATCGCCGCCGTGCTCGTGGGCGCGGTCGCCCTGGCCGGGTGCCAGGACTACGGCCCGAAGCAGGGCGCCGGCACCCTGATCGGCGCCGCCGGCGGCGGCCTGCTGGGCTCGCAGTTCGGCAGCGGCACCGGCAAGCTGGCCGCGACGGCCGCCGGCGTGCTGATCGGCGGCTGGCTCGGCAATTCCGTCGGCTCCTCGCTCGACCGGTCGGACCAGCTGTATGCCGAGCGCACCTACAACCAGGCCTTCGAGAGCGCGCCGACCGGCACCTCCAGCTCCTGGCGCAACCCGGATTCGGGCAACTACGGCACGGTCACCCCGACCCGCACCTACCGCGACCAGCAATACGGGCGCGACTGCCGCGAATTCACCCAGACCATCTATGTCGAAGGCCGGGCCCAGACCGGCCGGGGCACCGCCTGCCGCGAAGGCGACGGCACCTGGCGGGTCGTCAACGGCTAAGACGCACCGTCCGCACGACCGACGAAGGCCCGCCGCTCATGGCGGGCCTTCCGCATTCGGGGCCACCCGATGCAGCGATATCGGCGGGTTCTCCGCTCTGCCGCCGAGGCGATCGGCCTGGGGCTCGTCGACCAGCACCGCCGCCAGCGGCACGTCCAGGCTGTCCTGATGCGCCTCCTCGGCGGTGTGGACGCGGTCCGCCAGCGCCTGCAGCCAGGCGCCCTCCAGCCCGGGCACCTCGCCGATCTTGCCGCGCATGCCGATGCCGAGGCCGCGCATCAGGTCGGCCAGCGTCGTCATCCGGAGGTCGCGCGAGATCAGCCAGGTATCGGAGGCGGAGCGTTCGACGAAGCGGGCGTGGCGCAACTGCTCCAGCATGCCGTCGAGGGCGGAGATGCCGACCGGCACGCGGTCGAGCAGGGTCGGGCGGTGCAGGCCGACACCGAGGCGGCTGGCCGCCGCCAGCTCGCGCAGGATGGCGACGGCGATGGTCAGGCGCGGCCCGGGCAGGAGGCTGTCGATCTCGCCGCCGAGGAGGCGACCGGATCGCCAGTCCGGCAGCGCCGCGGCGATCACCGCGCCGATCAGCACGATCGACCAGGCGAGATAGAGCCACAGCAGGAAGATCGGGATCGTGGCCAGGGCGCCGTAGATCGTCTCATAGGCCGGGAAGGCGCGCAGGTACCAGGCGAACAGGCGCTTGGAGATGTCGAACAGCACCGCCGCGATCAGCCCGCCTATGACGGCGTCGGTCCAGCGCACCGAGCGGTTCGGGATCAACTGGTACAAGAGCGTGAAGCCGATGAACTGCAGCACCAGCGGCACGAAGCCGATGAAAGGCGCCCACAGCTGCTGGGCGACGCCGCCGGTGTGGCTGCCGAAGAAGGTGATGGTGAAGGAGAAGCTGGCGACCACCAGGATCGGGGTCAGGGTCAGGATCGCCCAGAAGGTGACGATCCGCACCACCCAGGCGCGCTGTTCCTTCACCCGCCAGATGCCGTTGAAGGCGTCCTCGATGGTGGCCAACAGCAGGACCGAGCTGACCACCAGGCCGACGATCGAGAAGGCGGTCAGCCGGCCGGTGTTCTGGCTGAACCCTTCGAGGTAGTTCAGCACCGTGTGCCCGACCTCGGGCACCAGCATCTCGACCAGCCAGGCCTGGGCCGCGCCCTTGATCACGCCGAAGGCGGGGAAGGCGGACAGGATCGAGAAGGCGATGGTCGCCATCGGCACCAGCGCCAGCAGCGAGGAATAGGTCAGGGCCGAGGCCGCCTGCGCCCCGCGGTCGTTCCAGAAGCGCAGCACGGCGTAGCGGCCGAAGGTGTAGATCGCCTTCGCCCAGCTGCGGATCTTGTGGCTAGCGCTCCGCTCTTGCCGATCACCCGGTCCCGATGCCATTCATCAGCCCACATTTGACCCGATAGGGCGTTCGTGTACGATCCCCGCACCTTCACGAGGACCCGCGGCGCGCCCCGTTCGGGCTTCCTGACCCCAACTGAGGCTCTGCAATGACGGTTCCCTCTCCGCTCCTTCAAGGCAAGCGCGGCTTGATCATGGGCGTCGCCAACGACCGGTCGATCGCCTGGGGGATCGCCTCGGCCTGTGCGGCGCAGGGTGCGGAGCTCGCCTTCACCTACCAGGGTGACGCCCTGCACAAGCGTGTCAAGCCGCTCGCCGAGAGCGTCGGCTCGACCCATGTGCTGCCCTGCGACGTCACCGACCACGCCAGCATCGACGCGGTGTTCGAGGCGCTGGAGCGGGACTGGGGCCGGCTCGACTTCCTGGTGCACGGCATCGCCTTCTCCGACAAGAACGAGCTCGACGGCCTGTACCTGAACACGACGCGGGACAACTTCCTGCGCACCATGGACATCTCCTGCTACAGCTTCACCGCCGTGGCGCAGCGGGCGGTGCCGCTGATGACCGAAGGCGGCAGCCTCTTGACCCTGACCTATTACGGGGCGGAGCGGGTGATGCCGCACTACAACGTCATGGGCGTGGCCAAGGCGGCGCTGGAGGCCAGCGTGCGCTATCTCGCGGTCGACCTGGGCGGTCGCAACATCCGCGTCAACGCCATCTCGGCCGGTCCGATCAAGACCCTGGCCGCCAGCGGCATCGGCGACTTCCGCTACATCCTGAAGTGGAACGAGCTGAACGCGCCCCTGAAGCGCAACGTCACCATCGAGCAGGTCGGCGGCGCCGGTCTGTATCTCCTGTCGGACCTCGGCTCCGGCGTGACCGGCGAGGTGCACCACGTCGATTGCGGCTATCACACCGTCGGCATGGTCGCGGTCGACAACGCGGCCGCGACGGCCGAGTTGCTGCAGAGCCTGGCGCCGAAGCCGTGAACGCGGTCGTCACGGTCCGGCTGGCCACGGATGCCGATCGGGCGGCCGTGACGGCGACGTTCCAGGATCTCGACCGGCACTATGCCGAGGGCCGCGTGCTCGACCCGGATGCGGTCACGGCCGAGCGGGTCGGGCGCTACGTCTATGGCGAGCATCCGACCGAGGTCGCCCTGGCCGAGATCGACGGCCGGGCGGTCGGCGTCGCCAGCTTCGGCATGCTGTTCCCGGGGCGGGCCCTGACCGGCCATCTGCAGCTCAAGGACCTCTACGTCCGCGACGGCGCGCGCGGGCTCGGCGCCGGCGAGGCGCTGCTGCGCTTCCTGGCGCGGCTGGCGCAGGAGCGCGGCTGCACCCGGCTCGACTGGACCACCGAGACCTGGAACGAGGGGGCGCAGCGCCTCTACGACCGGATCGGCGCGGCGCGGCTGCCGCAGAAGATCTATTATCGGCTCGAGGGCGACGCCCTCGACCGCGTGGCCGGGGGCGAATAGGCGGCCGGCGCCTCGCCGGTTTTGCCCCTTCTTTGTCATGCCCGGGCTTGACCCGGGCATCCAGGGATGGCCAGAGCTGTTCGCAGTGGCCCTGGATTGCCGGGTCAAGCCCGGCAATGACATGGTGAGAGACTTGTGCGGCCACTCTGGTTTGGCCCGGACGGAACGAGATTATGGCCGGCAACAGCTTCGGAACCCTGTTCCGCTTCACCACCTGGGGCGAAAGCCACGGGCCCGCGATCGGCGTCGTGGTCGACGGCGCGCCGCCGCGCATCCCGCTGAGCGAGGCCGACATCCAGCCCTGGATGGACAAGCGCAAGCCGGGCCAGTCGCGCTTCGTCACCCAGCGGCGCGAGGCCGACGAGGTCAAGATCCTGTCCGGCGTCTATGAGGGCCAGACCACCGGCACGCCGATCTCGCTGCTGATCGAGAACACCGACCAGCGCAGCAAGGACTATTCCGAGATCGCGGCCAAGTTCCGGCCCGGCCATGCCGACTACACCTACTGGAAGAAATACGGCATCCGCGACCCGCGCGGCGGCGGCCGGTCCAGCGCGCGCGAGACCGCCTCCCGTGTCGCCGCCGGCGCCGTCGCCCGCAAGATCCTGACGGGCGTCACCATCCGCGGCGCCCTGGTGCAGATCGGGCCGCACAAGATCGACCGCGATCGCTGGGACTGGGACGAGGTCGACCGCAACCCGTTCTTCTGCCCCGATGCCGGGACCGCGACGCGCTGGACTGACTATCTCGACGGCGTGCGCAAGGCCGGGTCCTCCACCGGCGCCGTGGTCGAGGTGGTGGCCGAGGGCGTGCCGCCCGGCTGGGGCGAGCCGATCTACGACAAGCTCGACAGCGACCTCGCCCGGGCGATGATGACGATCAATGCGGTCAAGGGGGTCGAGATCGGCGCCGGCTTCGGCGCCGCCGCCCTGTCCGGCGAGGAGAACGCCGACGAGATGCTGATGGGCAATGACGGCGCGGTCCGCTTCACCGCCAACAACGCCGGCGGCATCCTCGGCGGCATCTCGACCGGCCAGCCGGTGGTGGTGCGCTTTGCGGTCAAGCCGACCAGCTCGATCCTGACGCCGCGGCGCACGGTCGACATCGATGGCCACAACACCGAGATCCTGACCAAGGGCCGGCACGACCCCTGCGTCGGCATCCGCGCCGTGCCGGTGGGCGAGGCGATGATGGCCTGCGTCCTGGCCGACCACCTGCTGCGGCAGAGGGCGATCGAGGATCGGGACTGAGGGTATTCGCTCTTCTGCCCCCGGACGTCATTCCCGCGAAAGCGGGAATCTTTTTCCGATTGAGCTGTCATGAGATCCCGCTTTCGCGGGGATGACGGAATAGGAATTGTGAAGGCGACGCTCCCAAAGGAGAATCACGGGCGCATCATCGATCGTAGGAGCCCGCCTTCGCGAGTATCATCATCCACCAACTCGACGCGCAACTGATGGCTTGCCTGCGCCAGCGTGCCGCCTGCAATGGCCATACGATCGAAGACGAAGCGCTGCAGATACTTCGATCTGCGCTGTCGCGAGACCGCGACGATACAGCGAATCTGGCTGATGCGATCCGCCAGCGTTTTGAGTGGCTCGGCGGCATCGACCTTCCAGAGATGCCTAGGGAGGCGATACCCAAGCCACTCCGGCTTGACGAATGATCGACGGCGGCAAGTGGAAAGCCTTTGCCCTCACCGCCGGCGGACGACCTTCCGGGCGCGGACGTCGATCACCGAGAAGGCCCGATCGCCATAGGCGCGGGAACCGCTTTCGGCCGCCGTCGTCGGGCTGTCGAAGAAGCACTTGATCCTGCCGCGGCGCACCAGGGCGTAGGGCGCCACCGCGGCCGCGTCGGATTCGGACAAAAATTTTGTCAAAGCCTCGATATCCGCGTTGTCGGCATGGTCGCTCGCGGTCATGAAACACCCTCCGGATCTGAGCGGATCGCGGCCCGACGCCTGTCGCCGACGCCGATGTCACACAGTCGTCATGTCAGACTATAGCCCGGCCGGCGGCGGGATGGGAGGGGCAGCGACGCTCCGGTCGCAAAACCCTTGCCCCCGGCCGGCTGCTGCCGCCACCCTGGCACGACGCGGGGCCACGCCGCCCGTGAACTTTCGCCGCCCTCGCGGGTTCGGTGGAGCGGGGCTGCACCCAAACCTGGACGCTTGGCGCAAACCGGCGCACATCTTCCAGCGGATCGGAAGGAGAAACTCGATGCGCCGCATCCTGACGCTGTTGCTGGTTCCTGCGATGCTGGCGCTGGCGGCCTGCAATTCCGGCGGCTCGGCCAGGTCCGCCGCGAGCGGCTCCCTGCCGTCGCTCAACCCGTTGCTGACCGAGGCCATGCCGGCGGTGGTGAACGTCCAGGTCCGCGGCACCGTGCGCCCCAGCGCCGAGATGCTGCGCGACCCCGACATCCGCCGCTATTTCGGCGGCGAGAAGGAGAAGGCGTTCCGCAGCGTCGGCTCCGGCGTGATCGTCAACGCCGCCAAGGGCCTGGTCGTCACCAGCGCCCATGTCGTCGAGAACGCCACCGAGATCGGCGTGACGCTCGGCGACGGCAACGAGGTGCCGGCCCAGGTGGTGGGCTCGGCCACCGACATCGACATCGCGGTGCTGCGCATCCCGGCCAACGGGCTGAAGACCGAGCTGCCGGTGGACGACACCGACATGCCCAAGGTCGGCGACTTCGTGGTCGCGATCGGCAATCCCTTCGGCCTCGGCCAGACCGCCTCGCTCGGCATCGTCAGCGCCACCGGCCGCAGCGGCCTGGGCATCGAGGGCTATGAGGATTTCATCCAGACCGACGCGGCGATCAACCCCGGCAGTTCCGGCGGGGCGCTGATCAATCTCGACGGCCATCTGGTCGGCATCAACACCGCCATCATCAGCCCGTCCGGCGCCAATGCCGGCATCGGCTTCGCCATCCCGATGCACATGGTCAAGAACTCGATCGACCAGATCGAGCAGTTCGGCTCGGTGTCGCGGGCCCGCCTCGGCGTGGCGATCGAGGACCTGACCTCGGCCAAGGCGGCGTCGCGCGGCATCCCCGTCGTCACCCGCGGGGCGCTGATCACAGGGATCGTTCCCGGCACCGTCGCGGCTTCGGCCGGCCTTCGGGTCGGCGACGTCGTGACGGCACTGGACGGGCACCCGATCGACGGCGCCACCGCGCTGCGCAACGCCGTCGGCCTGATGCGGCCGCAGACCTCGGTGCTGCTGACCGTGGTCCGCGGCAAGGAAACGCTCAGCCTGCCGGTCGCGCTCGGCGCGCAATAGCCGTATTCACATTCCGGTGCTGGCGCTGGGCCTCGCCGCCGGTGTAACGGTCTGGGACCCAGATCCGGCCGGCACGGTCCCTACGCGGCCGTGCCGGCCCCGTCTCCCGCGGCGCCGAGGACGTTCATGCTGATCGCCCAGATCACCGACACCCACGTGACCACGCCCGAGGTCGCGGTCGAGACGGGGATCGACGCGCTCGGCGCGCTGCGCCGCTGCGCCGAGCATCTCGCCGCGCTGTCGCCGCGGCCGGACCTGCTGCTCGTCACCGGCGACCTGGTCGACCGCGGCGACGTCGAATCGTACCGGCTGTTCCAGAAGGCGCTGGCGCCGCTGGGCCTGCCGATGCTGGCGATTCCCGGCAACCACGATTCGCGCGAGGCGATGCGCGAGGCCTTCGCCGGCCATGCCGGCATCGGCAGCGACGGCCCCTTCCTCAACATCGCCGGCGAGACCGGCGGCCTGCGGCTGATCGGGCTCGACACCACCATCCCGGGCCGGATCGAGGGGCTCTTGTGCGACGAGCGCCTCGACTGGCTCGACGCGCGGCTGTCGGAGGCGCCGCAGCAGCCGGCGCTGGTGTTCATGCACCACCCGCCCTTCGAGACCGGCATGACCCGGATGGACGGCTGGCGCTGCGGCAACGGCGACGGCCTGGCCCGCGTGCTGGTGCGGCACCGCCAGGTGGTGCATGTGCTGTGCGGCCACGTCCACCGCGCGGTCGACACCACCTTCGCCGGCATCCCGGCCTCGATCGGGCCCAGCCCGTCGCATGCGGTCGGGTTCAACCTCGAGCAGGGGGCGGAGCTGGCGGTGGGCATCGAGCCGCCGCTGATCCGGCTCCTGTACTGGACCGGCAAGCGGCTGATCTCGCACCTGTCGCCGATCGACGGGGTGCAGCGGCGCGTCTCTTAAGGCTCAGCGCCCCGCGACCGTGTCCCGCCGCACCAGGGTCACCGGCACCGTCTCCACCACCGCCGGCCGGGCGGGATCCTCGGCCCGCTCCAGCATCAGCGCCACGGCGCGGGCGGCGATGCGGGGCGCGTCCTGGCGGATCGTGGTCAGGCGATAGGGGGCCAGGCCGGCGGGGTTCACGTCGTCGAAGCCGATGATCGAGAGATCGCGCGGTGCGGCGCGCCCTGCCGTCCGGGCCCCGTCCAGGAAGCCGCAGGCCAGCACGTCGCTGGCGCAGAACAGCCCGTCCAGTGGCGCGTCCCAGGCCCCGGTGGCGGCCGCGGCACCGGCATCGTGGTCCGGCCCGGCGGCGACGATCGGGCGGAAGGTGGCGCGGCCGGCGGCCAGGGCCGGCGCCAGGGCGGCGACGAAGGCGGCGCTGCGGGCCAGGCCGCTATAGGTGCCGCCCTCGACCCCGAGGAAGCCGAGATGCCGGCAGCCCGCTTCCAGCAGCGCCTCCGCCGCCAGCCGGCCGCCGGTCTCGTTGTCCGACAGCACGGCGTCGACCCCGGGGATCGACACGGCGCGGTTCAGCGCTACCACCGGGATGCCCAGCCGGGCGCATTGCTCGGCCAGGGCGATCGGCGGAGCGCCGGAGGTCACCAGCACGCCGCTGACCCGGTACTGCAGGAACCGGGCGATGGTGCGGTCCAGCGCCGCCTCGTCGCCGACCTCGCTGACCAGCGATTGCAGGCCGCGGCCGTCGATCTCGCGCAGCAGCGCCTCGAACAGCGCGGCGCGGTAGGGATCGGTGGCGCCGCGCACGACGATGCCGACCAGGTCCGAGCGCTGGCGGTTCATGCCGCGGCCGAGCATGTTGACCTGGTAGCCGAGCGCCGAAGCCGCCTCGAGCACCCGCTCGCGCGTCTCGGCCGCCACCCGGGCCTGGCCGGACATGATGCGCGAGACCGTGGCGCGCGACACCCCGGCCTGCTCCGCCACCGCCTGGGCCGTCACCGGGCGCGTCCCGCTGTCCTGCCGTCGTCGCCCCAACCGGCGCTCCTTTGTCGAAGTCTCCAGGATAGCGTACACGTGTTCATGACGGCGAGGCGCCGTAAAGCTGAAATCGGCAGACCTGGAGGAATGTCATAGGACCGTCATGAAACATTCATTTCCTTGAAAGCGTGCGGGGTCCGGGACCATGATAGAACCGCCGCCGGAGAGCGGTGCGGCCGACGATCGGGTGTGAAGGCGTATGAACACGTGTTCACAAACCGGGCGCCGCCGACCATCCTGCGGACTGGGAGGGATTGGAGATGACGACGAAGTTGATCGGCCGTGCCGTGCTCCGCACGGCGCACCGCAAAACGGCCGGCATCGCCGGCGCGGTTGGGCTGGCGGCGCTGCTGCTGGCCGGGGCCGCGCAGGCGGACGAGCTGGTGATCGCCGGCCGCGACGGCGTCTATGGCGACGCCCTGGCCTATGCCATCGACGCCTATAAGACGGTGTCGCCGGACACCGAGGTCGAACTGCTGAAGCTGCCCTATGGCAGCCTGTACGAGAAGCTGGTGGTATCGCTGCGCGGCGGCGCCGACGCCTATGACGTGATCGTCGCCGACGACACCTGGATGCCGGAATTCACCGCCAATGGCTGGCTGAAGCCTGTGACCGCCGACCTGTCGGGCGTGATCCCCAGCCTGGCCGCCCTGTCCAAGGGCAAGGACGGGCAGGTCGTGGCGCTGCCCTTCGCCGGCAATGTCGAGATGTTCGCCTGGCGCACCGACCTGTTCCAGGCGGCCGGCCTGGCCGCGCCGAAGAGCTGGAGCGATGTGGTCAAGGCGGCCGAGACGCTGAAGGCCAAGGACCCGAATGTCGCCGGCGTGGTGTTCCGCGGCACCAAGGGCAACCCGATCGTCACCGGCTTCCTGCCGATCTTCTGGGCCCATGGCGGCGAGATCATCGACGGGTCGGGCAAGGCGGCGTTGGCGTCGCCGGCCGGCGTCAAGGCGCTGCAGCAGTTCCTGTCGCTGAAGGCCTACGCCCCGACCGGGGTCGAGACCTACAACGCCACCGAGGTGCGCGACGCGCTGCAGCAGGGCCGCGCCGCGATGGCGATCGAGGTCTGGCCGGCCTGGGTGCCGTCGCTCGACGACGCCGACAAGTCGAAGGTGGTGGGCAAGGTCGCGATCGGCCCGGCCCCGGGTGAGACCAAGGGTCCGGCGCCGATGCTGGGCATCTGGCAGGTGGCGGTGCCGTCCGGCGCGCCGAATGCCGAAGGGGCGCAGAAGTTCCTGG
Organism: Inquilinus sp. NPDC058860; assembly: GCF_042743185.1. Lineage (NCBI taxonomy): Bacteria > Pseudomonadati > Pseudomonadota > Alphaproteobacteria > Rhodospirillales > Rhodospirillaceae > Inquilinus > Inquilinus sp. NPDC058860. Next base: position 97,236 of record NZ_JBHYMS010000017.1, read on the forward strand.
CCTTCCTGAACGGCGCCGAGATGCAGAAGGAGCTGGCGCTGCGCTTCGGCCTGCCGCCGACGCTGACCGCGCTCTACGCCGACAAGGATCTGGTCGCCAAGTACCGCTGGTATCCGGATCAGCTGAAGGCGCTCGAGGCCGGCGTGTCGCGGCCGCGTATCAAGCAGTGGCCGCAGGTCGAATCGATCCTCGGCGACTACCTGCAGCTGGCCCTGGTCGGCCAGGTCGCCCCCGAGGAGGCGCTGACGAAGGCCTCGGCCGACATCGACAAGGCGCTGGCGAAGTAACGGCGCGAGGTTACCCTATTCTGTCATCGCCGGGCTTGACCCGGCGATCCAGGGGCCACCAGGAGCGGTGCCAGCCGCCCTGGATGCCCGGGTCAAGCCCGGGCATGACAGGATAGGAATTCCGGAAGACTGTTCATCACCCCATGCTCTTCACCGACCGTCGGCAGCTCGTCCTGCTCCTGCTTCCCGCCGCGCTGCTGCTGGTCGTGTTCGCGCTCGCGCCCGTGGTCCAGGTCGCGGTCTATTCCTTCCAGGCGATCGACTTCGCGGCCGACACTGCGCGCTGGGTCGGCCTTGCCAACTACGCCACCTTGTTCGGCGACTGGTTCTTCCGGGTCGACATCGGCAACACGGTCCGCTTCGCGGTCGTGGCCTCGCTGGTCCAGGTCGGGCTCGGCACCGCCCTGGCTTTGCTGCTGAACCGCGAGTTCCGCGGCCGCGGCGCGGTGCTGTCGGTCGTGGTCTATCCGATGATGCTGTCGACCCTGGTCTGCTCGGCGATCTGGCGGTCCTGGTTCCATTACGATGTCGGGGTGCTGAACGGCGCGCTCGGCTGGCTCGGCCTGCCGCCGGTGGCCTGGCTGTCCGATCCCGGCCTGGCGCTGTGGTCGGTGATGCTGGTCGACACCTGGCAGTGGACGCCGATGACCACGCTGATCGTCCTGGCCGGGCTGCAATCGATCCCGCCCGAAATCGTGGAGGCGGCGCGGACCGACGGCGCCCGGCCCTGGGTGCTCTTGACCCGGATCGTGCTGCCGCTGGTGCGCGGCCAGATCTTCCTGGCCCTGCTGCTGCGCCTGATCGACACCTTCAAACTGTTCGACAAGGTCTATGCCCTGACCGGCGGCGGCCCCGGCAACGCCACCGAGACGATGTCGATGTATGTGTACCAGAAGGGCTTCAAGTTCTTCGATGTCGGCCTCGCCGCCGCCGCCTCGGTGGTGATGATGGCGATCGCCTGCGCGCTGTGCGCCGTCTACGCCGCCCAGGCGATGCGGGGCTCGGCCAAGTGATCCGCCGCGTCCTGCCTTATCTCGGCATCGCCCTGTTCGTGCTGGTCTTCGCCCTGCCGGTGGTGTGGATGGTCGGCGCCGCCTTCGAGGACCCGGCCCGCGCCGGCCGCGGCTTCCTGCCGACCGAACCCACTCTCGACAACATCCGGGCCGTCCTCGACGACGGCTTCCTGGTGCGGCTGAAGAACACCGCCATCGTCGCCTTCGGCGCCACGCTGCTGTCGCTCGCCGCCGGCTTCCTGGCCGCCTATGCCCTGGCCCGGTTCCGCTTCCCGAAACGGCTCGACGTGCTGTTCCTGCTGCTGGTGCTGGTGGTCAAGCTGATGCCGCCGATCGTGGTGGCGCTGCCGCTGCACGCGCTGCTGCTCGATCTCGGCCTGCTCGGCACGCTCTCCGGCTTGATGCTGGTCTACCAGCTCTACACGCTGCCCTTCTGCCTGTGGATGCTGCTCGGCTTCGTGCGCGAGGTGCCGGTCGAGATCGAGGCTGCGGCGGCGATCGACGGCGCCGGGCTGGGCCGCCGCCTGTGGCACATCGTGCTGCCGCTGGCCCTGCCCGGGCTGGTGGCGACGCTGATCTTCGCCTTGATCCTGTGCTGGAACGAGTTCCTGTTCGCGCTCCTGTACCTGCAGCGCCCCAGCCGCTTCACCCTGCCGCTCTACGTCGCCACCTTCATCACCGAGGACGAGACGCTGTGGGGCCGGCTGATGGCGATCGGCCTCCTGTCCTCGCTGCCGGTGCTGTTGGTAGCGGGCTATATCCAGAAGCACCTGCTGCGCGGCTTCGCCCACCAGGCCAAATGATCAAGACAAAGGTGCCATCCGTCCGCGCGGGTTGACGTACAGCGCCTCCGGGCTCAAAAGCCGCGCACGCGGAGACGGCGGCGGAGCGGGCGATGGGCGAGCGGGACCTGACCGGGCGGACGGTGGCGGATGCCATCCTGGCCGAGGTGGCGGCGGAGGTGCAGGCGCTGGGCGAAGCGCATTGGCCGCCGAAGCTGGTGTCGATCACGGTCGGCGACGAGAGCGCGGTCGACGTCTACGTCCGCAACCAGCGGCGCACGGCCGAGGGCGTCGGCATCGCCTTCGAGACCCGGCGCCTGCCCGAGCGGATCACGCAGGAGGAGCTGCGCGCCGCCATCACCGCGCTGAACGTCGACCCGCAGGTCAGCGGCATCATCCTGCAGCGCCCGGTGCCGAAGCACATCTCGATCAAGGCGATGCAGACGACGATCCATCCGCTGAAGGATGTCGAGGGCATGAACCCGGCCTCGATCGGTAACATCGTCTACAACGAGCTGGAGCTGGCGCCCTGCACCGCGCTGGCGGCGGTCGAGATGCTGAAGCGCACCGGCCTGCAGCTTCAGGGGCTGGAGGCGGTGGTGATCGGCCATTCCGAGATCGTCGGCAAGCCGATCGCCTTCCTGCTGATGTCGGAAGGGGCGACGGTCACGGTCTGCCACCACATGACCCGGTCGCTGTCGGTGCATTCGCGCCGGGCCGATGCCGTGTTCGTCGCCGTCGGCAAGCCGAAGCTGGTCACCGGCGACATGATCAAGCCCGGCGCCGCGGTGATCGACATCGGCATCAACGAGGTGACGGACGACGAGGGCAAGAGCCGGGTGGTCGGCGATGTCGACTATGACAGCGTCGCCCCGGTGGCCGGCTGGATCACCCCGGTGCCGGGCGGCGTCGGGCCGGTGACGGTGGCGGTGCTGATGCGCAACACCGTGGTCGCCACCCGCCGCCAGAAGGCGCATTACGAGGCCCGGCTGGGCGCCTCGACCTTCTGACCGCTGGCGCCCGGCCACCCGCTCCCGGATGATGCCGAAGAGGCGTCCGGGGGAGGGAGCGATGCTGGGGCAGCTTCTGGTCGGGCTGGCGGTCAGCCTGGTCAACATCGCCGTGCACGCCGTGGCGATGCAGGCGATGCGGGCGCCGCGCCGCTGGGCGCTGGCGGCCCACCGCCGGGCGCCGGCCTGGATCCTGGTCCCGGCCATGATCGGCACCGTGGCGGTGCTGATGCTGGCCCATCTGGCCGAGATCGGCATCTGGGCGCTGGTCTATGACGCGCTCGGCGTGATCGAGTGGCGGGCGCCGGGCGACGGCTTCTACTTCGCCTTCGTCAACTACACCACGCTCGGCTATGGCGACGTGCTGCCGGCCCCGCGCTGGCGCCTCCTCGGCCCGATGACGACGCTGAACGGCATCCTGCTGGCCGGCTGGTCGACCGCGGTGATCTTCGACACGCTGATCGCCATCGGTCGGCATCTGCGCGAGCATCGCAAGGAGGGATAGTGGCGCATGCCGCGGCCGCAACCCTGCGGCGCATGGAGACAAGGTGCCAGCCACCGGCGGCGGGTCTAAACCCGACATATGACGGCATCGGACCGAGTCCCCGAGCAGCCCCAATTCGTGACCGAGCGGGATCCGCGGCTGCGCGTGATCATCCCGATGATCGTCGCCGTCGCCTTCCTGATGGAGCAGCTCGACTCCACCATCATCACCACCGCCATCCCGGACATGGCCGCCAGCCTGGGCACCACGCCGCTGCGGCTGAACCTGGCGGTGACGACCTATGTTCTGACGCTCGCCGTGTTCATCCCGGTCAGCGGCTGGTTCGCCGACCGGTTCGGCGCGCGCCGGGTGTTCGCCCTGGCGCTGTTCACCTTCACCGTCGGCTCGGTGCTGTGCGGCATGGCCGACAGCTTCGCCATGCTGCTGGCGACGCGGGCGCTGCAGGGGCTGGGCGGCGCCATGATGACGCCGGTCGGGCGGCTGATCCTGCTGCGCAGCTTCCCGCGCGGCCAGCTGGTCACGGCGATGACCTACATGACCCTGCCGGCGATCATGGGGCCGGTGATCGGGCCGCTGCTCGGCGGCGTCCTCACCACCTACGCGTCCTGGCGCTGGATCTTCTACGTCAACGTGCCCTTCGGATGCATCGGCATCCTGGCGGCGCTGCGCTACGTCGAGGACGTCCGCGGCGAGGCGGCGGTGCCGCGGTTCGACTTCGGTGGCTTCCTGATGGTCGGCGCGGGCTTGGCGCTGCTGCAATACGGGCTCGAGAATGTCGGCCGGCCGGCCATTCCGGTGCCGGCGATCCTCGGCGTGCTGGCCGCCGCCGCCCTGCTGCTGGTCGCCTTCATCGCCTATGCGCGGCGCGCGCCGGCCCCGGCGGTGGACCTGACGCTGTTCCGGCTGCGCTCCTTCCAGGTCGGCACGCTGGCCGGCGGGCTGTGCCGCATCGGCCTGAACGGCGTGCCGTTCCTGCTGCCGCTGATGCTGCAGGTCGGCTTCGGGGTCAGCCCAGTCACCTCCGGTTCGCTGACCTTCGTCGGCAGCTTCGGCGCGCTGCTGATCCGCCCGGCGCTGTCGTCGCTGCTGCGCCGCTTCGGCTTCCGCGGGGTGCTGGGCGGCAGCGCCGTCCTCGGCTCAATCATGATCGCCGGCTTCGCGCTGATGCGGCCGGACACGCCGCATTGGCTGATCGGCGGCTATGTCTTCGCCTTCGGCCTGGTCCGGTCGATGCAGTTCATGTCGTCCAACACCCTGTCCTATGCCGACATGCCGGCGGAGAAGCTCAGCCGGGCCACCAGCCTCGGCGGCGTGCTGCAGCAGCTCAGCGTCAGCTTCGGCGTCTCGGTCGCCGCCACGATGCTCGGCCTGGTCTCCTTCGACAGCCATGCGCTGACGCCGGAGCGGTTCCACGAGGTGTTCCTGCTGATGGCCGTCATCCCGCTGCTGTCGCTGCCCGGCTTCCTGCGGCTGCGGCCGGAGGACGGGGTGCAGGTCAGCCGCCATCGCCGGGCGGAGCAGGACAAGGCCGCCTGATCCCGCCGGGCGGCGGGCGCCGCGGGCTCAGCGCTTCGGCGGCTTTGACGCAGGCTTTCCGCGAGGCGGCACGGGCGGCACCTTCACCGGCCGGCGATCCCGTGCCGGGGGCGGCGCGGGCGGCTTGCGCGGCAGGTCAGGCTGCCGCGGCGGCGACGGGGATCGCGAGCGTCGACCAGACATCGCGCAGCGCCTCGACCAGCCGCGCCATCTGCAGGTCGTCATGCAGCGGCGTCGGGGTGATGCGCAGCCGCTCCGCGCCGCGCGGCACGGTCGGATAGTTGATCGGCTGGACATAGATCCGGTGCCGGTCCAGCAGCAGGTCGCTGGCCGCCTTGCACAACCGGGCGTCGCCGACGAAGACCGGCACGATGTGGCTGGCCGACGGCATCACCGGCAGGCCGGCGGCGCGCAGTTGGCGTTTCAGCGTCGCCGCCCGCTCCTGGTGCCGCTCGCGCTCGGCGCCACTGGCCTTGAGATGGCGGATCGCGGCCAGCGCCCCGGCGGCGACCACCGGCGGCAGCGAGGTGGTGAAGATGAAGCCGGGTGCATGGCTGCGCAGCGCGTCGACCAGCATGGAAGATCCGGCGACATAGCCGCCCATCACGCCGAAGGCCTTGCCCAGCGTGCCCTCGATCACCGTCAGCCGGCGGGTCAGCCCATCGCGCTCGGCGATGCCGCCGCCGCGCGGGCCGTACATGCCGACGGCATGGACTTCGTCGAGATAGGTCATGGCGCCGTGCCGGTCGGCGACGTCGCAGATCTCGGCGATCGGCGAGATGTCGCCATCCATCGAATAGACGCTCTCGAACGCCACCAGCTTCGGCCGCGTCGCCGGATACTCCGACATCAGCCGGTCCAGGTCGGCCGGGTCGTTGTGGCGGAAGATCCGCTTCTCGCAGCCGGAATGGCGGATGCCGGCGATCATCGAGGCGTGGTTCAGCGCGTCGGAGAACACGACACAGCCGGGGATCAGCTTCGCCAGGGTCGACAGCGAGGCGTCGTTCGAGACGAAGCCGGAGGTGAAGAGCAGCGCCGCTTCCTTGCCGTGCAGGTCGGCCAGCTCAGCCTCCAGTGCCCGGTGGTAGATATGGGTGCCGGAGATGTTGCGGGTGCCGCCGGCGCCGGCGCCGCAGCGGTCCAGCGCCTCGTGCATCGCCGCCAGCACCGCCGGGTGCTGGCCCATGCCGAGATAGTCGTTCGAGCACCAGACGGTGACGTCCGGCGCGCCGTCGAGGCCGTGATGGGCGGCGCGCGGGAAGGCACCGGCATGGCGTTCGAGCTCGGCGAAGATCCGATAGCGGCCTTCGGCCTTCAGGGTCTCGATCGCCGTCCTGAAGATGTTCTCGTAGTCCATTCCACCGTCTCGCCGTGCCTCGGGCCGGGACCCGAGCGGAAAGTGTAGCGCATCTGTTGCCGCCGCGTGAAATGGCACCATAGTCGAACCATGCCGGCAAGCGAGGCTTGCGGCGGGTTCGGCGGCGATCCGCCGCATCGGCCGAGAAAATTTTCAGGATCCCTGTCGGGACGGTCCCGGACCGTCCGTCCTCTGAGCATCGCCAACGAAGGAGGCCGACTTGGCCCAGCTCACCCAGAAGATCTCGCCGTTCCTATGGTTCCTCGACGGCAAGGCCGAGGAAGCGGCCGAGTTCTATGTCTCGGTCTTCGACAATTCGCGGATCACCTCCGTGCTGCGCAACGGCGACACCATGTCGGGGCCGAACGGCACTCCCCTGACCGTCGGCTTCCAGCTCGAGGGCCAGGACTTCACCGCCATCAACGGCGGCGGAGACTTCAAGTTCTCCTGGGCGGTCTCCTTCATGGTGCTCTGCGAGACCCAGGAGGAGGTCGACCGCTACTGGGCCCGCCTGGTCGAGGGCGGCGGCAAGCACAACCAGTGCGGCTGGCTGCAGGACCGGTTCGGTCTGTCCTGGCAGATCACGCCGAAGATCCTGCTCGAGCGGACCCACGACGCCGATCCGGTGAAGGCGGCCCGGGCGTTCCAGGCGATGCTGCAGATGACCAAGATCGACATCGCCGCCATCGAGCGGGCCTATCGCGGTGAGGACTGACCGCAGCGTCCCGCCGCTACGGGCGTAGCCATTCCGCTCTGGGGCAACCCGACCTTCCCATGCGACGAAGAGTAAGCCCGGCGGGCTTTGCGCCCGCCGGCTTCGGCGTCATGATCCCCGGGCATGGGGATCGCAGGGACGGGTTGGGTTCGATGACGGTGCAGGATGCGGCGGCCAGGGTCGCGTTGACCCCGCGCGGCCGGAAGAAGCGCGAGGCGATCCTCGACGCCGGGGTCAAGGTGTTCATGGCCGAGGGCTACGCCGCCAGCATGGACCGGGTGGCGGCCGAGGCCGGCGTCGCCAAGCAGACCCTGTACAGCCATTTCGGCAGCAAGGAGGGCCTCTTCCACGCCCTCTTCGACCGGTACAAGCAGCAGTCGCTCGGCGGGCTCGACCCGGCCGGCGACCTGGCGGCCGAGCTCGCCACCTTCGGCGAGCACATGCTGCGCCGGATCTTCGATCCCGAGATCCTCGGCGTGCAGCGGCTGATGATCGCCCAGGCCGCCGCCTTCCCGGACCTGGCGCGGATCGTCTACGCGGCCGGCCCGGGCCGCGTCCGCGCCGGGCTGGTGGAGTTCCTGCGGGGCAAGATCGAGGCCGGGGTGCTGGTTCGTGCCGACCCGGTGATGGTGGCGGACGACCTGATCGCGCTGCTGCAGGGCGGCCGGCGGCAGCGCACGCTGTTCGGGGTCGAGCCGGCGCCCGAGCCGGCGGAGCTGCGCGGCATCGCCGAACGGGCCGTCGCGGTGTTTTTGCGGGCCTATACAACACGTTAAGGTCTTGTTTCGGACCCTTGTTTCGCCGCAATTCCCACTTACCTCCGAGGGCGAAGGGGCACCGACGGAGGAAGCAGATGGCGAAGTTCCGCTATTGGGGCGTGTCGGTTCTCCTCAGCCTGGGCCAGGCCGACCTCGCCATGGCGACGGAGAGGCCGCCCTATGGGGAGGCGCTTGCCGCCTATCTCGGTTCGGTCCGCGCGGCCAATGACGGCACCGCCCCGCTCTATCTCTATCGCCCCGACAGCTTCAGCAGGGTGACCTTCATCGGCCATGTCGCGCCGGATGCGGTGCCGTCCTGGCGCGGCGTCGCCATCGACGGCGTCTGGCAGCCGGCCGCGACGCCGGACGACCTCGCCCCGCTGCTGCTGCCCGACACCGGCTGGTCGGCGGCGGACGAGGCGACGCGCGAGGCGATCGCCGTGCGCTGGGTCGAGGAGATCGTGATGACCGGCGAGGTGCTGAGGAGCGGCGCCGACCTGGTGCCGCCCGCGCCGGAAGGGGCGATCGGCCCCGCCGCCGCCCGCACCCTGCCCGACGGCTCGATCGAGGTCAGCGGCTGGGTGTCGCATCTCAGCGTCGCCGGCGAGGTCGCCGACCCGTTCACCGTCCGGCTCGCGCCGGACGGGACGGTGCTATCGGCGTAGGTTGGGTTCGCGGCCGCGAACCCAACACCCAGGGCCGGGCCGTTGGGTTCGCAATGCGAACCCAACTGACTCCGTCATTCCTGTACCCCCAGCTCCTGCCCCACCAGCGTGACCCAGTAGGTGGAGCCCAGCGCCAGGATCTCGTCGTTGAAGTCGTAATGCGGCGTGTGGACGTAGTGGTAGCTGCCGTCCGGGTTCACGCCGTTGCCGATCATGATGAAGGCGCCGGGCCTCTGCTCCAGCATGAAGGAGAAGTCCTCCGCCCCGGTGATCAGCGGGATGCGGGTCGCGACCTTGTCCTCGCCGACGATCCGGGCGGCCACGCCGGCGGCGATGTCGGTCTGCTCCGGATGGTTGACCAGGGTCGGGTAGCGGCGGTTGTAGTCGACCGCGGCGGTGCAGCCATAGGTCGCCGCCAGCCCTTCGGCGGTCTCGCGCAGCCGGCGCTCGATGGTGTCGCGCACCTGGGGCGAATAGCTGCGCGCCGTGCCGCTGACCACCACCTCCGGCGGGATGATGTTGGGCGACCCGGCCGAGCCGCCGGAGACGTGGCCGACGCTGATCACCGCCGGCTCGACCGACGGGATGTTGCGGCCGACGATGGCCTGGACCGCCAGGATGAAATGCGCCAGCACCACGGTCGGGTCGGTCGCCAGATGCGGGGCGGACCCGCCATGGCCGCCGGTGCCGCCGAAGGTGACGGTCCAGGTGTCGGCTGCCGCCATCATCGGGCCGGGGCGGATGCCGAACTCGCCGACCGCCCGGCCGGGGTTGTTGTGCATGCCGTAGACGGCGTCGGCCGGGAACCGGTCGAACAGCCCTTCCTCGACCATCAGCCGGCCGCCGCCCTGGCCTTCCTCGGCCGGCTGGAAGATGAAGTGCACGGTGCCGGCGAAGTCGCGGTTCTCCGACAGGTAGCGGGCGGCGCCCAGCAGCATGGCGGTGTGGCCGTCATGGCCGCAGGCATGCATCTTCCCGGGCACGGTCGAGGCATAGGGCAGGCCGGTCTTCTCCTCGATGAACAGCGCATCCATGTCGGCGCGCAGCGCCACCGCACGGTTGTTGCTGGGCCGGGTGCCCTTCAGCGTGCCGACCACGCCGGTCTTGGCGATGCCCTCATGGGTCTCGATGCCCCAGCCGCGCAGCGTCTTCGCCACCAGCGCTGCGGTGCGCACCTCCTCGAACCCGGTCTCCGGATGGGCGTGGATGTCGCGGCGGATGGCGATCAGCTCGTCCTCATAGCCCTTGATCTCGGCCAGGATGTCCTTCGGCTCGGCGGTCACTTTCGTCCCTCTCGGTCGCGGCAGTTGGGGAAGAGGCCGAGCTTTGCAGGTTTTTCCTCCTGCGCCCAGGGGCGGCGGGCGGATTTCGCGCGGATCGGTTGCGTTCCGGCCCGCACCGCGCCAGGATCGCGCCCTTCGTCGGGGAGGAAAGCCGCGTGATCCTGGATTTCGGCTCGATCAACATGGATTTGGTGATGGCGGTCGCGGCGCTGCCGCGGCCGGGCGAGACCGTGCTGTGCGACGGCTACGTCACCAAGCCCGGCGGCAAGGGGTCGAACCAGGCGGTGGCGGCGGCGCGGGCCGGGGCGAAGGTGGCGATGGCCGGGGCGGTCGGCGACGACGGCTTCGGCCAGGTGATGCGCGCGACCCTGGCCAGTGAGGGTATCGACACCGCGCTGCTCGCCACCAGCGACCGGCCGACCGGCGTCGCCTATATCTGCGTCGACGCCAGGGCCGAGAATTTCATCGCCGTCGGCAGCGGCGCCAACCTCGCGGTCCGGGCCGACCAGGTGCCGGACGACCGGCTGACCCCGGACACGCTGCTGGTGCTGCAGATGGAGCTGCCGCCGGAGCAGAACTGGGCGCTGCTGCAGCGCGCCCGGGCCCGCGGCTGCCGCGCCATCCTCAACGTCGCCCCGGCCGCGCCGGTGCCCGAGGCGGCGCTGCGCGACCTCGACCTGCTGGTGGTGAACGAGCATGAGGCGCTGGCGATCGCCGGCGGGCTCGGCCTCGACGCCACGAGTCCCCGCGCCGCGGCGCAGGCGCTCAGCGGCCGGATGAGCCTCACCTGCGTCGTCACCCTCGGCGGCAAGGGCGCGATCGCGGTCGGGCCAGATCTTGGCGATTGGGGGGCCGGCTTCGCCGTGCCGGCGCTGCCGATCCAGCCGGTCGACACCACCGGCGCCGGCGACACCTTCACCGGCGTGCTGGCGGCGGGGCTCGATGCCGGCCTGCCGCTCGACCAGGCGCTGCGCCGGGCCTCGACCGGCGCAGCGCTGGCCTGCCTGGCCCTCGGCGCGCAGGAGAGCATGCCGACCGCCGCGGCGATCGACGCCGCCCTGCCGCGGCTGGGCCCGACCACGCCGATCGGCTGAGCGGGCCTACGTCTCTTCCGGCTCGGTGGTGAACAGCAGCGGATAGCCCTTGCGGCGGGCGGCCTCGGTCGCGCTCGTGGCCTTGGTCTCGGCCACCTCCCTGGGATAGACGGCGACGACGCAGACGCCGCGGCGATGCGCGGTCATCATCACCCGGTAGGCCTGCTCGTCGCTCATGCGGAACTCGGCCCGCAGCACGGTGACCACGAATTCGCGCGGCGTGTAGTCGTCGTTGACCAGGATCACCTTGTGCAGGCGCGGGCGTTCCGTCTTCGGCTTGACTTCGTTGCGGGGCTTGATCGTCGTGTCACTCATCGGCGGGCCGGTCCTGATGACGGCAGCGGAAGCGTGCGGCCGCAGCTTGTCACGGCCGGCGGCGCCCGTCCATGGCCCGGGGCAGCGGCCGGTTGCCGCGCGAATGACCCCTGCGCGGCTGCGCCGGGTTGCCCTGGCGGCGCGGACGGACCAGTATCGGAGTTTCGCCATCCCAGCCAGCGCAAGACGAGACCGACCGATGCCCGTCATCAATTCGATCGCCGCCCGCAAGGAGGAGATGACCGCCTGGCGGCGCGACCTCCACGCCCATCCCGAGCTTGGCTTCGAGGAGGTGCGGACCTCGGGCATCGTGGCGGAGAAGCTGGCCTCCTGGGGCATCGAGGTGCATCGCGGCCTGGCCAGGACCGGCGTGGTCGGCGTGCTGAAGGGGCGGACCGACAGCGGCCGCACCATCGGCCTGCGCGCCGACATGGACTGCCTGCCGATGGAGGAGCTCAACGACTTCGCCCACAAATCCACCAATCCCGGCAAGATGCATGCCTGCGGCCATGACGGCCACACCACCATGCTGCTCGGAGCGGCGCAGTACCTGGCGGAGACGCGGAACTTCGACGGCACCGTGCACTTCATCTTCCAGCCGGCCGAGGAGGGCGGCGGCGGCGGCGACGTGATGGTCAAGGAGGGGCTGTTCGACCGCTTCCCCTGCGACGAGGTCTACGGCCTGCACAACTGGCCGCTGCTGCCGGCCGGCATCGTCGGCGTGCGCCCCGGCCCGATGATGGCGGCGGCCGACATGTTCGACATCCGGATCCGCGGCGTCGGCGGCCATGCCGCCATTCCGCAGACCGCGAAGGACCCGGTGGTGATCGCGGCCCAGCTGGTCGGCGCGCTGCAGACGCTGGTCAGCCGCAACGCCAATCCGATGGATTCGGCGGTGCTGTCGATCACCCAGATCCACACCGGCACCACCCACAACGTGATCCCGGACGAGGCCTATCTGAACGGCACGGTGCGGACCTTCCGGCCCGAGGTGCAGGCGATGATCGTCGCCGGCATCCGGCGGATCGCCGCCGGCATCGCCGCCGCCTTCGACGTGTCGATCGACGTGAAATACGACTACGGCTACCCGGCGACGGTGAACCACGCCGAGCAGGCCGAGACCGCAGCGCGGGTGGCGGAGCAGGTGGTCGGCGAGGGCAACGTCCAGCGCGACGTCGAGCCGTCGCTGGGCGGCGAGGATTTCGCCTATCTGCTGAACGCCCGGCCGGGGGCCTATCTGTTCCTCGGCCAGGCCCGCGCCGAGCGGGACACGATGGTCCACAACCCGCACTACGACTTCAACGACGAGGTCCTGCCGCTCGGCGCCTCGCTGCTGGCGGGCTTGGTCGAGAGCCAGCTGAAGGCGGGCTAAGTAGGTTGGGTTCGCCATCGGGCGAACCCAATATCTCTCTATTTGCGACGATGCACCTGTTGGGTTCGCGGACGCGAACCCAACCTACTCCGCTCTACCGTACCTGGTCCGCCGGCACCGTGACGCCGTGCGCGGCCCAGGCTGCGGCGGCGCCACGGTGGAAGGGCAGGGCGCGGTTGGTCAGCGGGTCGAGCGCCGGCGAGGCCTCGAGGCCGGCCGCCTCGGCCAAGGGCGCGGCCTGACCGACCGCGATCTCGGTGGCGCGGCGGGCGACTTCCTCGGGCAGGGCGTCGGTCGCGACCAGCCAGGTCCACATGCCGGCGCTGGGCGGCAGCGGCTGCGGCGGCAGGGCGGCCGGAGCCGGCACCGCGGCGGGATCAGTCACAACGGCCGGGTCGGCCGGCGGGGCGGTGGACACAGGCGGCAGCGGCACCGCCGCGGCGGCCACGCCCGGGATCACGGAGGCCACCTTGGCGATCTCGGCCACGGTCAGGCCGAAGGTGACCGCAGGCTGTTCCGGCGGCAGGGCGAAGGGCTCGAGGCCGGTGACCGCGACGGCGTCGATCTTGGCGTCGGCGAACTGTTTCGCGACCTCCGTCAACGGCAGGCGCCGCAGCGTCGCCTTGATGTCCAGCGCCTTCAGCATCGGCTCGGTCAGCGCGTCGTCGGTGGCCAGGGCCACCCGCTTGCCGGCGAGGCCGGAGGCGCTGGTGATGCCGCTGCCCGCCGGCACCACGAAGCGCAGCACCGCGGCGGGCGCCACCGGCGCCAGGGCGCGCAGATGGTCGAACTTCATGCCCGGCGCCATCGGGCTGGTGCCGCCCCAGGCCGCGGCGGCGACGTCGAGCGACACCAGGCCTATCGCCACCCGGCCGCTCTGCAGCAGCGCGCTGTTCGGCAGGGGGCCGGCGGTGATCGCCTCCGACACCGGCTGGCCGGCCTCTGGCTTCAGCCGCTCGACGAAGGCGTTGCCCCAGCGGCCGAGCGGGGAGTTGACCGGGGCGGTGGCGACGATGATCTCGCGCGGTGGTGCCGCTTGGGCAGCGGTGTCCTGCGCCCGGGAACCGGGGGCGGCAAGGCCGAAGAGGAGGGCGGCGGCCAGGCCGGCGAAGAGAGGGGCGCGCGAGGACGGCATCATCGATCCGGAAGTGTGGAGCACCGCCCAGAGGCTAGCGATCCGCCGCGCTTTCCGCCAGAAGCCAGCTCCGGAACGCCGCGATGCGGGACTCGTTGCCGGGCGCGCTGCGCCAGCGGATCACCTGGCGGCGGCTGCGCAGCTCCAGCTCGGGCCCGAAGGGGCGGACCAGCCGTCCCTCGGCCAGCGCCGCCTGGATCAGTTGCTCTCGGCCGAGCGCCACCCCGACGCCGTCCAGCGCCGCGGCCAGCACCAGGGTGAAGTGGCTCAGGCGGATGCCGCTGCGCCGCGGCCGGCCCGTCACGCCCAGCCGCTCCAGCCACGCCTCCCAGCTCAGCGCCGAACGCGGCGACGGCGCCTCGTCGCATTCCTCGTGCAGCAGGGTCACCTGGGCCAGGTCGGCCGGGCTCCGCAGCAGCGGCAGCAGCGTCGGGCTGCAGACCGGGTAGATCCGCTCCTCGAACAGCACCGCCTCGCCGTCCGGCTGCAGCGGCGGCCGGCCCGATTCCCGGCCCGCCTCCCGGCTCAGCACGGCGAGGTCCAGCTCGTCCTCCTCCAGGTCCGGGTTGCGCATCGCCATCGACAGCCGCACTTCGATCTCAGGATGCGCGGCGGCGAAGCGGCCGAGGCGCGGCACCAGCCAGCCGGTGGCGAAGGCGCCGCCGGCGCCGACGCGCAACACGCCGCCGCGGCCGCAGCGCTTGGTGTAGGCCACGGCCGCCCCCAGCCGCTCCAGCGCCGCCCGCACCTCCGGCGCCAGCTGCGCCCCCGCCTCGGTCAGGGCGATGCCGGGGTTCAGCCGCTTGAACAGTCGCACGCACATGTCGGATTCGAGCGAGCGGATCTGGTGGCTGACCGCGCTCTGGGTCACCGAAAGCTCGGCCGCCGCCTTGGTGAAGCTCAGGTGCCGGGCCACGCTGTCGAAGGTGCGCAGCGCCGCCAACGGCAGGTAAGGGATCGCGTCACCCATTAGTCATACTCATGCCGAGACGAGAAGCCATCATTCGCCATGGCCCGCGAGGCTGCATAGGATCTGATCGACCGGGGTCATGATGATTCTGTCTCATGGATCCGCGATCCCGGCAAGCCTCGGAGCATGGCCATGACCTTCGCCCTGACCCGGAATTCCCGCCGACCCTTCCGCCGCTTCCTGCTGCGCCGGCTGCTGGCGTGGCGCCCCGCGATCCGCTCGATCGAGGCGCTGCCGGACTCGCTGCGCCGGGATGTCGGCTTGGCAGAAAGGGGCTTGGCCGACCGAAGCTGACAGGGTTCGCGTCCCGTTCCGATTGGATTTCCGCCCGCCGGTCCCCATCATTATCGGTGATGGAATCGAAGTCATGACGGGCCCCGAGGACAAGCTGCCCGCCGGCCAGAACCGGTCGGAGGTGGATGCCTTCCTGCGTCGGGTGGCGGCAACACCGGTGCCGCGACAGGACGGACGGCGCGGGCGGCTGATCTTTGCGCTCGACGCGACGCAGAGCCGCGAGGACACCTGGGACCGCGCCTGCCGCCTGCAGGGCGAGATGTTCGCCGAGACCGCGGCGCTGGGCGGGCTCGACCTGCAGCTGGTCTTCTACCGCGGCTTCGGCGAGTGCAAGTCCACCGCCTGGGTCTCCGACGGCGTCGAGCTGGCCCGGCTGATGAGCAAGGTGCGCTGCCGCGCCGGCGAGACCCAGATCGGCCGGGTGCTGTCCCATGCCGAGGCGGAGGCCGGGCGCGGCAAGGTCGACGCCCTGGTCTTCGTCGGCGACGCCTTCGAGGAATCGCTCGACCGGGTCTGCGCCCAGGCCGGCCGCTTGGCCCTGCGCGGCGTGCCGGTGTTCCTGTTCCACGAAGGTCCCGACCCGCTCGCCGCCCGCGCCTTCCGCGAGATCGCGCGGCTGACCCGTGGCGCCTATTGCCCGTTCGACTCCTCGAGCCCGGGCCAGCTGCGCGACCTGCTGGCGGCGGTCGCGGTCTATGCCGCCGGCGGCCGCCCGGCGCTGGAGGATCTCGGCCGTCGCCGCGGCGCCGCGGTCACCGCGCTGATCGGGCGGATGGGAGGTTAGGCGACCACCGTGCTCCAGCTTCTCATCCTGGTCCTGGCGCTCGGCCTCGGGCTGCCGCTGCTCGCCCGCTGGTTCGCCAGCACCGAGCCGAAGACGGTGATTCGCGGCGCGCGCTGGGGCGGCATCCTGCTCCTCGCCGGGCTCGGGCTGTTCCTGCTGCTGACCGGGCGGCTGTCCGGCCTTCTCGCCGTGCTCGGCGCCTTTCTGCTGTGGCTGATGCGCCTGTCGCCGCTGTTGATCCAGGCGGCGCCCTGGATCCTGCGCTGGCGCCGCGCGCGCCAGACCGCGGCCGGGCCGACGCCCGGCGGCGCCTCGCGGCTGAAGACGCGCAGCCTCGACATGCAGCTCGACCACGGCAGCGGCGCGATGGACGGCTACGTCGTACGCCCGGGGCCGATGGAGGGGCGCAGCCTGGCCTCGCTGCCGCTGCCGGCGCTGCTGCGCCTGCTGACCGAATGCCGTGCCGACGACCCGGATTCGGCCCGGGTGCTGGAAACCTATCTCGACCGCCGCTTCGGCCCGGACTGGGCCAGGCAGGACGGCGCCGGCCCGCGCCGGGCGGAGATGTCGGAGGCCGAGGCATACGCCCTGCTCGGCCTCGCCGCCGGCGCCTCGCCCGCGGCGGTGAAGGCGGCGCATCGGCGGATGATGAAGCGGCACCATCCGGACCGCGGCGGCTCGGCCGACATGGCGGCCAGGCTCAACGCCGCCCGCGATCGCCTGCTGGGAACCTGAGGCCTATTCTCCCGGCGCGACCCGGGGAGAGCCTTCCGCCGGCGCCACCGGGGCGACGGCGTGGCCCGAGACCTCGGCGCCGGCATCGGGGGCGAGGCGCAGGAACATCAGCACCGAGCACAGCGACAGCAGCCCGACCACGAAGAAGGCCCAGGAGAAGTCGGCGGCCTGAAGCTCGGCGCCGCTGCGCAGCAGCAGCGCCAGGTTCAAGAGCACCGCGCCGGTGGCGACGCCGAGACTGGCGGACAGCTGCTGCGCCGTGCTCGAGAAGCTCGAGGCGCGGCTCATCTTCTGCGGCGGGATGTCGGCAAAGGCCAGCGTGTTCAGGCTGGTGAACTGCAGCGACCGGAAATAGCCGCCGGCCAGCAGCAGCATCAGGATCAAGAGATGCGGCGTGTCCGCCCGGAACAGCGAGTAGCTCATCAGAAAGACCGAGCTGATCGCCGCGTTCCACACCAGCACCCGGCGGAAGCCGAAGCCGCGGATGATGTGGACCGCCGTCATCTTCATGCACAGGGCGCCGGCGGCGCTGACGAAGGTCAAGAGGCCGGATTCGAACGGAGTCATGCCGAAGCCGAGCTGCAGCATCAGCGGCAGCAGGAACGGGATGGCGCCGATGCCGATGCGGAAGATGGTGCCGCCGACCAGCGAGATGCGGAAGGTGCGGACATGCAGCAGCTTCAGGTCGAGGATCGGCGACGGCACCCGGTGGGCGTGGCGGACATAGAGCCAGATCAGCAGCGCGCCGAAGGCCAGCAGGCCGAAGGTCACCGGCAGCGGCAGGATCGACCGCCCGAGCGTTTCGAAGCCGAACACCAGGCAGGCCAGCGCCGTGCCGGTCATCAGCAGGCCCCAGCCGTCGAAGGGCGGCCTCTCCTCCTCGCGGATATCGTCGATGAACAGGGTGACCAGGATCACGCCGATGATCCCGATCGGCACGTTGATGAAGAAGATCAGCCGCCAGGAGCTGTAGGTGGCGATGAAGCCGCCCAGCGGCGGGCCCAGCACCGGGCCCAGCAGGGCCGGGGTGGTGAAGTACGCCATCGCCCGCACCAGCTCGGATTTCGAGACGCTGCGCAGCAGCACCAGCCGTCCGACCGGCACCATCATCGCCCCGCCGATGCCCTGGACCACGCGGGCGCCGACCAGCTCGGCGGTCGAGTTCGACAGGCCGCACAGCACCGAGCCGATGGTGAAGACGATGATCGCGGCCCGGAACACGGTCTTGGCGCCGAACCGGTCGGCGATCCAGCCGCTGGCCGGGATGAAGACGGCGAGGCTGAGCAGGTAGGAGGTGATGGCGAGGCTGAGATGCAGCGGGTCGGTGCCGAAGGAATGGGCGATGTTCGGCAGCGCCGTCGCGATCACCGTCGAATCGAGATTCTCCATGAACAGCGCGCAGGCGATGATCATCGGGATCAGCACTTGGCGCGGAAGGCGGGTCGTCATGTCTCAAGGCCGCGGCGGCGCGGCCCCCTCGGGCGTGCGGGATTCCGACTCAACTCGTCTGATGAGATGAAATCCTGCGCGCCAAAGTCACAATGGAGGCATGCAAGTTTCGGGCGTCAGGCCCCCATGCCATATCCCGTGAGTCGACTCGGGCCACAACTCCGCTGGCGCGCGCTCCAAACCAACCCTTCAGTTGTCATCCTCGGGTTTGACCCGAGGATCCAGGGGCCACCCAGAGCGGCATCGACAGTCTCTGGATTGCCGGGTCAAGCCCGGCAATGACAGTTTAAGATTGGAGCCGTTCTTCTTACCCCTCACCACCATAACGACGGCGCAGATGCGCCTTGAACACGGCGGCATCGAGCGGGCGGCCGGTGGCCCGGGTCAGGAGCTCGTCGGTGTCCCAGCGCGAGCCCTGGCCGTGGATGTTGGCGCGCAGCCAGCTGACCAGGGGCGCGAAGTCGCCGCGGCCGATCGCGGGCAGGATGTCCGGCTCGGCCCGGTTGGCGGCGTCGAAGATCTGCGCCGCGGTCATCGCGCCCAGCGTGTAGGTCGGGAAATAGCCCCAGCCGCCGCTCGGCCAGTGGATGTCCTGCAGGCAGCCCAGCCGGTCGTTCGGCGGCACCACGCCCAACAGCGCCTTCATGCCGTCGTTCCAGGCGGCCGGCAGGTCGGCCAGCGGCAGGTCGCCGGCGATCATCGCCTTCTCCAGCCGATAGCGCAGGATCACATGGGCGGGGTAGGTCACCTCGTCGGCATCGACCCGGATGAAGCCGCGCTCGACCCGGGTGTAGTGCCGCCACAGCGCCTCCGCCTCCCAAGCGGGGCCGCTGCCGCCGAAGGCGTCGCGCATCCGCGGCGCGGCGAAGGTGATGAACTCGCGGCTGCGGCAGGCCTGCATCTCCATCAGCAGCGACTGGCTCTCATGCAGGCTCATGCCGCGGGCCTGGCCGACCGGCTGGTTCATCCAGGCCTGCGGCCGCCCCTGCTCGTAGAGCGCGTGGCCGGTCTCGTGCAGCACGCCCATCAGCGCGCGGGTGAAGTCGGCCTCGTCGTAGCGGGTGGTGATGCGAACATCGTTGTCGGCGCCGCCGCAGAACGGGTGGGTGGAGACGTCCAGCCGCCCACGATCGAAGTCGTAGCCCAGCACCCCCATCATGGCGACGCCCAGCGCCCGCTGCGCCTCGACCGGGAACAGGCCCTCCGGCCGCGGCGTCGCCGGCCGGCGCGCCTGGATTGCCAGCACCTCCTCGGTGAAGCCGGGCAGGAACTCGGCGAGGTCGTCGAACAGCGCGTCGATCCGCTCCGACCGTCCGCCGGGCTCGTAGTCGTTCAGCAGGGCGTCATAGGCCGGAAGGCCCAGCGCCTCGCCCTTGGCGCGGCCGATCTCGCGCTGCAGCCGCAGCACCTCCTGCAGCTTCGGCAGCAGCGACGCGAAGTCGGAATCGGCGCGGGCCTGGCGCCAAGCCATCTCGCAGGCCGAGATGGCCTTGCTCGACGCCTCGACCAGCTCGGCCGGCACCACGGTCTGCACCGTCCACAGCCGCCGGATCTCGCGCAGATTGGCGCGCTCCCACTCGCCCAGCGCATTGTCGGCCTCGGCCTCGGGCAGCCAGTCGGACAGGCGCGGATCGGTGATCATGCCGTGGCGCAGGACCTGCAGCAGCGCCAGGCTCTCAGCCCGGGTCTCGGCGGCGCCCTTCGGCATCATCGTGGCGTTGTCCCAATCGAGGATCCCGATGGCGTTGGACAGCGCGGCGATGCGGCCGAAATGCGCGGCGATCTCGGAATAGGCGGTCATGCGTCGGGTCCTTTCCGGGCGGCGCGGCCGCGCCGCAGATGGTGCAGCAGGTAGATCGCGATCAGGATGGCGGCGAAGCCGAACCAGGTGATCGCATATTGCAGGTGGTCGTTCGGCAGGTCGACCTGGGTCTGGCCACCTAGGGGGTAGCGCGCAGGGGCCGGGCCGGCCGCCTGCTCGACCACCGCCGGCGCCGCCCGGTCCTGCCCCGCCGCGACGGCCATGGCCGGCAGGTCGACCCAGAACCATTCGTTGGTGCCCGGGCTGTTGTCGGGCTGCATCCAGCCCTGCGGCAAGGGACGGCGGGCCACGCCCTCGACCGTCACCGTGTCTTCCGGCGGCGGGTCGTAGGCGACGGGCTTGCCGTCGGTCCCCAGCGGCACCCAGCCGCGGTTGACCATCACGGCAGGGCCGCCGTCGTCGCGGATCAGCGGCACGACCACCTGGATGCCGGCGGCGCCGTCATGCACGCGGGCCAGCAGCCGGAAGGCATGGACGGCGTCGAAGCGGCCGGTGACGGTGACGTGGCGGTAGTCGAAATCTGGACCGATCCCGGCCGGCAGCGGCACCGGCGGGGCGGCCAGGCCGCGCTCGATCCGGTCGATCAGGTCGGTCTTCCAAGCCAGCCGCTCGAGCTGCCAGACGCCGAGCCCGATCATCAGGGCGAGGGCGGGGATCAGGAAGACGGTCGGCCAGAACTCCGGCCGGAAGCGGCCAGTGGTCATGATCTCACTGGCCGGTGCGGCGGTGCCGGTACTGCAACGCCACGACATAGGCCTTGGCCGGGCGGATCAGGATGCCGGTGAGGAGAACCAGCAGGACGGCGCCGATCGCGATCGGCGCCCAGTCGGGCAGGTCGAAGGCGAAGCCGAGCCAGAGCGTCAGCGGCACCACGGTGAAGCCGAGGATGAAGATCAGGAAGACGGCCGGGCCGTCGCCCGAGTCGACTTCGGAGAGGTCGAGGTCGCAGACCGGGCAGCGTTCCGCGACCGTCAGGAAGCCCTTGAACAGGGCGCCCCGGCCGCAGCGCGGGCATTTGCAGCCCAGCGCCGCGGCCAGGGGAGAGACAGGGGGCACCGAGGCTCAGTGGGCCGCGACGGCGCCGCCATGGCCGCCCCACCAGTAGATGGCGACGAACAGGAACAGCCAGACCGCGTCGACGAAGTGCCAGTACCAGGCCGCGGCCTCGAAGCCGAAATGGCTGTCCTTGGTGAAGTCGCCGCGTGCCGTCCGGAACCAGCACACCGCCAGGAAGATGGTGCCGACCAGCACGTGGAAGCCGTGGAAGCCGGTGGCCATGTAGAAGGTCGAGGCGAAGACGCCGTCGGTGAAGCCGAACTCGGAGTGGGCGTATTCCCAGACCTGGATGCAGGTGAAGATGGCGCCGAGCAGCACGGTGATCCCGAGCGCCTTCGACGCCTCCTTCATGTTGCCTTCGACGATCTCGTGATGCGCCCAGGTCACGGTGCAGCCCGACAGCAGCAGCACCAGGGTCATCAGCAGCGGGAAGTGGAAGGCGTCGACCGGGGTGACGCCCTTGGGCGGCCAGACGCCGCCGGTCGCCGCGACCCGGGCGTATTGCGAAGCCTCGTTGACGAACAGGCTGGAGTCGAAATAGGCCCAGAAGAAGGCGACGAAGAACATCACTTCCGAGGCGATGAACAGCATCATGCCGTAGCGCAGGCCCAGCTTCACCACCGGGGTGTGCAGCCTGCGGAAGGTGGCTTCCTTGATCACGTCGCGCCACCAGCCGAACATCACCGCCAGAACGCCGAGGAAACCGGCGATCAGCAGGAGCGACCCCTCGTCATGCATGAACAGGACGCCGCCGATCGCCATGCAGCCGGCCGCGAGCGAGCCGAGCAGCGGCCACGGGCTGGGATCGACCAGATGATAGGGATGCGGAACCGCGTTCAGTTCGTAGCTCGTCTCGTGCCTGTCGGCGTGGACGTCGGTGCTGCTCATCCTCGTGCCCCTCTCGGTCTCTCGTCCGATATCCGCTTCGGTGTTCCGCCCTATCGCTGCCGGCAGGCCGTCAGCCGTTCTTCTCGGCCGCACGATAATAGGCGGCCACCGCATTCTCCAGCGCCTTCGACCGCTGGCCGTAGAAGGTGTAGGACAGGGTGATGGTGCGCACGTCGCTCAGATTCGGCTGCGCGTCCATCGCCGCGTCGACATAGAAGTAGACCGGGAACTCCACCGTCTCGCCCGGCTGGATGATCTGCTCGGTAAAGCAGAAGCACTGCACCTTCGAGAAGTAGAGCCCGACCTTGTCCGGCGTCACGTTGTAGACCGCCTGGCCGGCGGTCGGCTCCTTGGCCGTGCTGGTCGCCTGGAAGTAGATCAGCGCCGGCTCGCCCAGCCGGACCTCGACCTCGCTCTGCTCGGCCTTGAAGGTCCAGGGCAGGCCGGCATCGGTGTTGGCGACGAAGCGGACCCGTACCTTGCGGTCCAGCACCGTGTCGGACACCGACTCGGCGACCTGGGTGGTGCCGCCATAGCCGGTGACCTGGCAGAACAGCCGGTACAGCGGCGCCGAGGCGAAGGCCAGCACGCCCATCGAGAAGGCGACGCCGCACAGCGAAGTCAGGATCAGGCGGTTGCGGCGCCGGACCGTGGGGTCGAGCTCGGCCATCTAGCCCCCCTTCATCTTGACGATGGTGATCACGAAGATCAGCACGACCCACGCCAGCAGGCCGAGGGCCAGGGCCTTGTTGCGGCCACGCAGCCGGCGCCGGGCGTCGGGCGCTTCCGTCGGTCGGGCGGTCGAAGGGCGGGCCATCTCAGAAATGCACCGCGGTGTGGTCGACGATCAGCAGGCCGAAGATCGCGAACAGGTAGAAGATGGAATAGCCGAACATCTGCTTGGCGGCGCGGTGGTTCGTGGCCGCACCGTCCTCGCGCAGCACCCGCACGGCGCAGAGGATGAACAGCGCGCCGAGCAGCGCGGCGCCGATGCCGTAGGTCAGCCCGGCGGTGCCCACCAGCCAGGGGCCGAGGCCGAGCGGGAACAGGGCCAGGGTGTAGGCCAGCATCTGGCGCTTGGTCTCGCGCGCGCCGGACACCACCGGCAGCATCGGCACCCCGGCCTTGGCGTATTCCTCGCTGCGGAACAGCGCCAGCGCCCAGAAATGCGGCGGGGTCCACATGAAGATCAGGGCGAACAGCAGCATCGACGGCACGCTGACATCGCCGGTCACGGCGGCCCAGCCGATCATCGGCGGGAAGGAGCCGGCGGCGCCGCCGATCACGATGTTCTGCGGCGTCCGCCGCTTCAGCCAGATGGTGTAGACGAAGACGTAGAAGGCCGAGGCCGAGGCCAGGACCAGGGCGGCGACCCAGTTGACCGCCAGCCCCATCACCAGCACGGAGGCGACCGACAGGAACACGCCGAAGGCCAGCGCCTCGGACGGCGCGATGCGGCCGCGCACGATCGGCCGGCCGCAGGTCCGGCTCATCACCGCGTCGATGTCGCGGTCGTACCACATGTTGATGGCCCCAGCCGCGCCGGCGCCGACGGCGATGCACAGCACGGCGGTCGCGGCCAGCACCGGATGCAGATGGCCCGGCGCCGCGATCAGCCCGGCGATGCCGGTGAAGACGACAAGCGTCATCACCCGCGGCTTCAGAAGCGCGAGATAGTCCTGCCAGGTGGCGCCGCCTTCGGCCTCGGCCGCGGCGGTTCGGGCTGTCCGGTCCAGGGTCACGTCAACCATCATAAACCTCAAGCGGACCGGGCCGCACGGGTGATCCGCGCGGCCCGGCCCGGTCTCCTCTTTTTTCTCAGCCTCGGGTCACTTGACCCGGGGCAGCTGCTCGAACTGGTGGAAGGGCGGCGGCGACGGCAGCGTCCACTCCAGCGTGGTGGCGCCTTCGCCCCAGTAGTTGCTCTCCACCCGGCGGCCGTACCGGATCGTGTAGAAGGCGATGCCGACGAACAGGAAGGCGGCCGCGACCGAGATATAGGCGCCGAAGGACGAGACCATGTTCCAGCCGTGGAACGCATCCGGATAGTCCGGCTGGCGCCGCGGCATCCCGGCCAGGCCCAGGAAATGCTGGGGGAAGAAGGTCAGGTTGACGCCGATGAAGGTCATCCAGAAGTGGATCTTGCC
Organism: Inquilinus sp. NPDC058860; assembly: GCF_042743185.1. Taxonomy (NCBI): domain Bacteria; kingdom Pseudomonadati; phylum Pseudomonadota; class Alphaproteobacteria; order Rhodospirillales; family Rhodospirillaceae; genus Inquilinus; species Inquilinus sp. NPDC058860. Next base: position 121,208 of record NZ_JBHYMS010000017.1, read on the forward strand.
CCAGGTCTCCGGGTACTGCCGGCCGGACATCTTGCCGATCCAGTAGTAGAAGCCGCCGAAGATCGAGAACACCGCGCCCAGCGACAGCACGTAGTGGAAGTGCGCGATGACGTAGTAGGTGTCGTGCAGGGCGGTGTCGATGCCGGCATTGGCCAGCACCACGCCGGTGACGCCGCCGATGGTGAACAGGAAGATGAAGCCGACGGCCCACAGCATCGGCGTCTTGAACTCGATCGACCCGCCCCACATCGTCGCGATCCAGGAGAAGATCTTGATGCCGGTCGGCACCGCGATGATCAGGGTGGCGGCGGTGAAATAGGCGCGGGTGTCGACGTCGATGCCGGTGGTGAACATGTGGTGCGCCCACACGACGAAGCCGACGACGCCGATCGCGACCATGGCATAGGCCATGCCGAGATAGCCGAACACCGGCTTCTTCGAGAAGGTCGACACGATGTGGCTGATCATGCCGAAGCCCGGCAGGATCATGATGTAGACCTCGGGGTGCCCGAAGAACCAGAACAGGTGCTGGAACAGCAGCGGGTCGCCGCCGCCCTCGGGCTTGAAGAAGCTGGTGCCGAAGTTGCGGTCGGTGATCAGCATGGTGATGGCGCCGCCCAGCACCGGCACGGCCAGGAGCAGCAGGAACGCGGTCACCAGCATCGACCAGACGAACAGCGGCATCTTGTGCAGCGTCATGCCCGGCGCGCGCATGTTGAAGATCGTGGTGATGAAGTTCACCGCGCCGAGGATCGAGGACGCGCCGGCCAGGTGCAGGGCGAAGATCGCCATGTCGACCGAAGGCCCGGGCTGGCCGGCCTCGGACAGCGGCGGGTAGATGGTCCAGCCGGTGCCGGCGCCCTGGCCGACGAAGGCGGAACCGATCAAGAGCGCGAAGGCCGGGACCAGCAGCCAGAACGAGATGTTGTTCAGCCGCGGGAAGGCCATGTCCGGGGCGCCGATCATGATCGGCACGAACCAGTTGCCGAAGCCCCCGATCATCGCCGGCATGACCGTGAAGAAGATCATGATCAGGCCATGGGCGGTGACGATGACGTTCCATTCCTGCCCGCCGGACAGGAACTGCATCCCCGGATTCTGCAGCTCGAGCCGCATGATCAGCGAGAACACGCCGCCGATCAGGCCGGCGCAGATCGCGAAGATCAGGTACAGCGTGCCGATGTCTTTGTGGTTGGTCGAGAACAGCCAGCGCTTGAAGAAGCCCGGCTTGTGATCGTGGTGGTGGTCGTCGTGACCATGTGCGTGCGCGTCGGCGTGAGCCATCGTGTCAACCTCTTCCCCGTCCGGGGTTGCCTGTCGGGGCCGCCGGCCCCGAGTGGGATCACTCCCCGCTGGGGATTATTGCCCGGCCTGGGCCAGCTTGGTGCGCGCCTGCGCCTCGTCCCAGGTCATGGTCAGAAGCTTCGGCTTCTCGGCCGGGTTGGGCCCGACCTTCTCGACGACCCACTTGTCGAAATCCGCGCGGCTGACCGCGTGCACCTCGATCGGCATGTAGGCGTGGTCGGTGCCGCAGAGCTGCGAGCACTGGCCGTAATAGACGCCCGGCTTGTCGATCCGGACCCAGGTCTCGTTGGTCCGGCCCGGGATCGCGTCCTTCTTCAGGCCGAAGGCGGGCACCGCCCAGGAATGGATGACGTCGCCGGCGGTGGTCAGGATCTGGATGTCGGTGTCGACCGGCAACACCACCGGGTTGTCGACCGACAGCATCCGCACCTGGTCCGGCTTCAGGTCCTCGTCCTTCACCAGGTAGCTGGTGTACTCGGCGACCTTCTGGTCCGGATACTCGTAGCCCCAGTACCACTGGTAGCCGTGGGCGATCAGGGTCATCTCGGGGTTCGGCGTCCGGTCGCCGTAGTAGAGCAGGCGGAAGGACGGCACCACGATGACCAGCAGGATCAGGACCGGCGCGACCGTCCAGACCACCTCGATGATCGTGTTGTGCGCGGTCTTCGACGGCACCGGGTTGCGATCGGCGCTGAACCGCCACATCACATAGACCAAGAGCCCCAGCACGAACACCGTGAGCGCGACGATGATGATCAGGAGCAGGTTGTGGAAGCTCTCCATCTGCTCCTTGATCGGCGAGGCCGCTTCCTGGAACCCGAGCTGCCAGTTGTGCGGCGGGCCGTCGGCGAAGGCCGTGCCCGTGCCGAGGGGAAGCAGGACCGATGCGCCTGCCAAGAGTTCACGCAGTCTGCCCGATCGCATGCAGTGCCGCTCTTTCGTTATCGTTGTCGTTCCCACCCATGGCCCGTGCCGGCCTTCGCCGGCACCGGACTCCATCCGGCCTTATACCGACGGAACCGCGAGGGTTGAAGCCCCCACGACATCGGGCGCCGCACGAAGCCGGGCCAATCCTGGCAAGGGCGAAAATACAGGGGGTTCCGGGGGGCAACAACAGGCCGTACTGCCGCGCCCATCACGCAAATGGTCGCATCCCCTTGGCAGCCCGATTCGGCCGGTGCCGCCGATCGGGGCTGGCCCCGGCCGGCGGGTGGCACTATCTCTGGAGTCCAGACTCCGCTGACCGGACTCCCGCCATGAGCGTCCTCGACCAGACCGACGACCTGTTCTTCACCCAGGCCGGGCTCGACCGGGCCCGGCTCGAGCGGCTGGTCGGCGAGGCCCTCCAGGGCGCCGATGACGGCGAGCTGTTCCTGGAATACGTCCAGTCCGAGGGGCTGAGCTGGGACGACGGCAAGCTGAAGAGCGCCAGCTTCGACACGTCGCAGGGCTTCGGCCTGCGCGCGGTGGCGGGCGAGACCACCGGCTACAGCCACGCCTCGACCCTGAGCGAGGACGCGGTCAAACGGGCGGTGGACACCGTGCGCGCGGTCCGCGCCGGCCATGGCGGCAGCCTGGCCGAGCCACCGCAGGGCACCAACCGGCAGCTCTACACCGATGCCAACCCGCTCTCGGCCGTGCCGTTCGAGGCCAAGGTCAAGGTCCTGGCCGAGATCGACGCCTATGCCCGGGCGAAGGACCCGCGGGTGCGCCAGGTCAGCGCCTCGATCAGCGGCAACTGGCAGGCGGTGCGGATCATCCGCGCCGATGGCCGCGACGCCGCCGACATCCGGCCGCTGGTAAGGGTCAACGTCTCGGTCGTGGTCGGCGACGGCGACCGGATGGAGAGCGGCAGCCACGGCGCGGGCGGCCGCACCGGCTATGATTGCCATCTCGAATCCGGGCAGTGGCAGGCGGCGGTCGACGAGGCGCTGCGCCAGGCCCTGGTGCGGCTGGACGCGGTCGAGGCGCCGGCCGGCGAGATGACCGTGGTGCTCGGCCCCGGTTGGCCCGGCATCCTGCTGCACGAGGCGATCGGCCACGGGCTGGAGGGTGATTTCAACCGCAAGAAGACCTCCGCCTTCTCCGGCCTGATGGGTCAGCGCGTGGCGGCGCCCGGCGTCACCGTGATCGACGACGGTACCCTGCCGGACCGGCGCGGCAGCCTGACGGTGGACGACGAGGGCACGCCGACCGGCAGCACCACGCTGATCGAGGACGGCATCCTGGTCGGCTACATGCAGGACCGCATGAACGCCCGGCTGATGGGCATGGCGCCGACCGGCAACGGCAGGCGGCAGAGCTACGCCCACCATCCGATGCCACGGATGACCAACACCATCATGCTCGGCGGCAAGACGCCGGCGGCGGAGATCCTCGCCTCGGTCAAGCGCGGCCTCTACGCCGTCAACTTCGCCGGTGGCCAGGTCGACATCACCAACGGCAAGTTCGTGTTCTCCGCCTCCGAGGCCTATCTGATCGAGGACGGCCGGATCGGCCCGGCGGTGAAGGGCGCGACCCTGATCGGCAACGGGCCGGACGCGCTGACCAAGGTGGCGATGGTCGGCGACGACATGGCGCTCGACCCCGGCATCGGCACCTGCGGCAAGGAAGGCCAGGGCGTGCCGGTCGGCGTCGGCCAGCCGACCCTCAGGATCGACGGGCTGACGGTCGGCGGCACCCGCGCGTGATCGCCGTGATCTTCGAGGTCGAGCCGGCGGAGGGCCGGTTCGACGATTATCTCGACCACGCCGCCCGGCTGCGGCCGGTGCTGGAGCAGATGCCCGGTTTCATCTCGGTCGAGCGCTTCCGCAGCCTGACCAACCCGGACAAGCTGCTGTCGCTGTCCTTCTGGGAGGACGAGGCGGCGGTGGCGCGCTGGCGCAATCGGGTCGAGCACCGCGCCGCCCAGGCCGCCGGCCGGGCCGGCATCTTCCGCGGCTACCGCCTGCGCATCGCCGCGGTGCTGCGCGACTACGACATGATCGAGCGGCGCGAGCAGGCGCCGGCGGATTCGCCGTTCTGACGCCTCACCCCAGCCCGGGGACCTGCGGATAGGCGGGGTCGTCCCAATCCGGGTGCTCGTCCCATTGCGGGGCGCCGTCGGCGAGCGCGTAGTAGTCGCCTTTGCCGGCGGTGTAGAGATGGCCGCCAGTGCCGAGGCCGGTGGCGCCGTCCAGAGTGCCGGCGGCGATGCTGACGGTGCGGCCCTGCGCCCGCTTCCAGAACAGGCTGGCGCCGCATTCGCCGCAGAAGCCCCGCTCCGCCTCGGGCGAGGAGCGGTACCAGCGCAGGGTGCGGTCGCTCTCCAGCACCAGGTCGCCGGCGGCGCAGGCGGTGAAGGCGGCGAAATGGCCGGAGGTGCGGCGGCACTGGCCGCAATGGCAGGTCACGACCTGCCGCAGCGGCCCCGTCACCCGATAGCGCACCCCGCCGCACAGGCAGCCGCCGGTCCGGTCCGTCATCGCTTGCCTCCTCCGATCGCAAGGCCTCCAGGATGCGGCGGGCGGGGCGGAGTGACTGTGCCGGACCCGTCCGGCGATGTCGCAGGCGCGCCACCGCCATGTCGCGTCCGGCCTTGCCAAGTCTCCGCCCGCTTCCGATATTCGACGCAGCCGTCCGGATCCCCCGGGCGGCGGACGTTCTCAGGGCGGGGTGAAAGTCCCCACCGGCGGTGATGGCGTGGTCCCGAAGGGGCCGTGCACGAGCCCGCGAGCGCCTGCCGGGCCAACCGGCAGGGTCAGCAGATTCGGTGCGATTCCGAAGCCGACGGTCACAGTCCGGATGAAAGAGAACGGGGACGGCAGGCCGGCACGAATCCCGGCGGTCGGTCCCGTATGCCCTGATTCTGGTCCGTTGCATGAGGATGACCATGAATCAGCCCCTGTCTTCTTCTCCCCGCACCGACGCGCCCCGCATCGCCTTCATCCAAGCGTGCTGGCATCGCGACATCGTCGACCAGTGCAAGACCGCCTTCCTGGCCGGGATCGCCCAGGCTGGCGCCTCCGCCCCGGAGGTCGACCTGTTCGAGGTGCCGGGCGTGTTCGAGATCCCGCTGCACGCCCAGCTTCTGGCCAAGAGCGGCCGCTACGACGCCATCGTCGCCACCGGCTTCATCGTCGACGGCGGCATCTACCGGCACGAATTCGTGTCGACCGCGGTGATCGACGCGCTGATGCGGGTGCAGCTCGACACCGAGGTGCCGGTGCTGTCCGCGGTGCTGACGCCGCAGCGCTTCCACGAGCACGAGGCCCACGCCGCCTTCTTCCGCGAGCACTTCCTGGTCAAGGGCAAGGAGGCGGCGGAGGCCGCGCTCAAGACCATCGCCGCGGTGGCGAAGCTGCGCGGCCAGGGCCTGCGCGCGGCGGCCTGAGCAGCACGAACCGTGTAGGTTGGGTTCGCGAAGCGAACCCAACCTACACGAGCCTTTCATCGGGCCACCCGGCCGAAGCCGATGCGGGCGATGCCGTATCGGCGCTCGTCCAGCAAAGCGAGGCCGGGCACCGCCGGCTCGTCGGCCGCGGTCTCGGCCACCACCAGGCAGCCGGGGTTCAGCCAGCCGGCGGCGGACAGCGCCTTGATCGCCGGGCCGACCAGACCCTGGCGGTAGGGCGGGTCGAGGAACAAGAGCGTTGCCTGCGCCCGTGCCGGCGGCGGCTTCAGCGCGTCGGCGCGCAGCAGATGGGCGCGCGCCGTCTCGCCCAGCGTCTCGGCATTCTTCCGGGCGAAGCCCAGCGCCGCGGCCGAGCTGTCGAACAGCCAGGCCTCGGCGGCGCCGCGCGACAGCGCCTCGAAGGCCAGCGCCCCGGTGCCGGCGAAGGCGTCCAGCACGACGGCGTCCGTCACGGCGTCGCCGTCGTCCGGGCCGTAGCCGGCATGGGCCAGGATGTTGAACACCGCCTCGCGCACCCGGTCGCTCGTCGGCCGGGTGGCGCGGTCCGGCGGGGCGGCGAGGGCGCGGCCCCTATGCCGGCCGGCGACGAGGCGCAGCGGCATGGCGGGAGGCGGGCGCGGACTTCGGACCGCTCGGCTTGGTCGGCGCCGGCTTGGCGGCCGTCGGTCTGGCCGCCGGCTTGCGCGTCGGCCGCTCCTCCTCATGGGTCTGCAGCCAGCGGCCGAGCTGGTCGCGCAGCACCGAGGCCTTGACCTCCTCGGCCTCGCCCTTCTCCAGGATGCCGAGCTGGAACGGGCCGTAGGCGACGCGGATCAGCCGGTTCACGTTCAGGCCGATCGCCTCCATCACCTTGCGCACCTCGCGGTTCTTGCCTTCGCGCAGGGTCACGGTCAGCCAGGCATTGGCGCCCTGCACCTTGTCCAGCGCCGCCTCGATCGGGCCGTAATGGACGCCGGAGACGGTGATGCCCTTGGCCAGGCCGGCCAGCTTCGCCGGATCCGGGGTGCCATGCACCCGCACGCGGTAGCGCCGCGGCCAGCCGGTCGACGGCAGCTCCAGCCGGCGCGACAGCTCGCCGTCATTGGTGAGGAGAAGCAGCCCCTCGCTGTTCAGGTCCAGCCGGCCGATCGAGACCACGCGCGGCAGCTCTTCGGGCAGGTTGTCGAACACGGTCTGGCGGCCCTGCGGATCCGACCGGGTGGTGACCAGCCCGGCCGGCTTGTGATAGCGCCACAGCCGGGTGCGCTCGGGCTCCGGCACCGGCACGCCGTCGACGCTCAGCACGGCACCGGGCGGCACCACCACGGCCGGGGTGTCCAGCACCTTGCCGTCCAGCGCCACGCGGCCTTCGGCGATCCAGCGCTCGGCCTCGCGGCGCGAGCACATCCCGGCCCGGGCCAGCACCTTGGCGACGCGCTCGCCGTCCTTCTCGCCGCCATCCTTGAAGGTGGTTTTCGGTTTCGCGGCCGGGGTCGCGGCGCCTGTCGCGGCCGGATCGCCCGCCGTCTTCCCGACGGTGGTCTTGTGATCGGTCTTGCTCATCGCCCTTGTCTAGCGCGAAGCGCCCGGCCAGGGTTAGCGCGAAACGATGGGATCGATCTTGAGCGGCGCGACCAGAGCACGACCCGCAATCTTTTTGAGTCCCCCCTCCCCTTGCGGGAGGGGGGTAGGGGGAGGGGGTTGCCTGCCCCAGGCTCTGTCCTC
>NZ_JBHYMS010000018.1:0-11263 GCF_042743185.1 Inquilinus sp. NPDC058860
GGCTTGACCCGGGCATCCAGAGGATGTCGAGACCCTCTGGATTGCCGGGTCAAGCCCGGCAATGACAGGAAAAGATACGGTGCGGGTCGGAATCCTCGAACCTACCGGTATTCGCCGGCCAGCTTCTCGACCAGGGCGATGTTGTCCTTGGTGATGAAGCCGGGACCGGAGTTGATGTTGTTGCTGGGGATCACGCCGTAGCGGACATAGTTGGCCAGCAGCACCACCGGCAGATAGCCCTGCAGATAGGGTTGCTGGTCGATGGCGAAGGTCACCGTGCCGTCCTTGATGCCGGCGGCGATCGCGGCGCTCAGGTCGAAGGTGGCGAAGAATACCTTGCCGGCCTGCTTGTTGGCCTGCAGCACGGCGATGGTCGGCTCGGCCGAGTTCGGGCCGAGGGTCAGGATGCCGTTGGTGTCCGGGTTGGCGCGCAGATAGGCCGAAACCTTGGTCTGCACCTCGCCCGGGTCCATGCCCGAATCGATCATCTGGTTGCCCAGCGGCACGCCGAGCGCGTCGGCGAAGCCCTGGCAACGCTCCACCGAGGCCGGGTTGGTGATGTAGTGGTTGACGCAGACGAACTTGGTGACGCCGGCGGCCTTGGCCTTCTCGCCGGCGCCCTTGCCGGCGTCGTATTCCGGCTGGCCGATATGCATCAGCGCGCCGAGCTCTTTGCTCTGCTCCGCCGTGCCGGAGTTGATGGTGATGACCGGGATGCCCTTCTTCACCGCATCGGTGATCGGGCCCTTCAGCACGTCGAAATCGGCGATGGTGATGATGATGCCGGCGGGCTTCGACGCGGTGGCCTGCTGCAGGATGCGGGCCATGTCGGCGAGGTCGCCGGTCGACGGGTTCTGGTAGTCCACGGTGGCGCCGACCTGCTGGCCGGCCTCGCGGATCGCGGTCTTGATCGTGTTCCACCAGCTGTCGGAATCGGGCGCGTGGCTGATCAGCACGAAGCGCTCATTGGCCGCCTGCGCCGCCTGGGGTGCCGCCGCCAGGCCCAGCACCATGGCGGCGCCCATGGCCGCGCCGCACAGCAATGTCCGAAGCATTCCTGGTCCTCCCTCGGTTTCGTCGCCCGCTTCATCGGGGTCGGACAGGGCCTCAGCCCAGGTCCGCCGCCGACGTCGGTTGATCACCGGAATTGAACAGGATTTTTAACCGGAAGGCAATTCAGAATTTCTGTTCTATTTCTGGTCGGCCCGTTTCAGGGGGAGCGCCGGCGCCGCGCAGGCCGGCCTCCAGGATCGCCCCCACCCGTCCGGCCAGCGCGTCCAGCCCGCCGTCGCGCACCAGATCGTCGGCCAGCTGGCGGGAGATGACCAGCAGCGCCAGGCCGTGCAGCTGGGCCCAGGCGGCCACCACCGCGGCCCGGTCCGCCGCCGGCGCCAGGCTGTGCACGGCCTGGCGCAGCCCGGCATAGGCCCGCTCGCCCACGGCCCACAGCGCCGGGTCGGCGGATTTCCGCAGCCCGCCGTCGAACATCAGCCGGTACAGCCCCGGCTGCTCGCGCGCGAAGCCGAGATAGGCGCGGAACCCGGCCGCCATCCCGGCTCCCGCCGGGATCTCCGCCAGCCGGGCGGACAGGGCCGCGAAACCCTCCGCCGCCACCGCCGCCAGCAGCGCCTGCCGGGTCGGGAAGTGCCGGTAGGGCGCGTTGTGAGATACCCCCACCCGGCGGGCGACGTCGCGCAGGCTCAGCGCCTCCGGCCCCGATTCCTCCAGCAGCGCGCGCGCCGCCGCCACCAGCGCCCGGCGCAGGTCGCCATGGTGATAGGGCTGCCCGGCCTGCTCCGATGTTGACACGGTCCACATCCAATCCTATGTTGCTGTTGCCAACATCGACCGGATCGGTCCTGCTGTAAAGGCCGCAACGATGCTCTCGCTCGCTCTCGCCGCGCTGTTCTGGGTGGTGCTGCATCTCGGCGTCGCCGGCCCGCTGCGGCCGGCGATCGCAGGCCGGCTGGGGGAGATGGGCTACAGCGGCCTGTTCTCGGTGCTCAGCGCCGGCGGCCTGGTCTGGCTGGCGCTGGCCTATCGCGCCGCCCCCTATGAGCCGCTGTGGGAGCCCGCGCCCTTCTGGATCCCGGCGGTGCTGGTGTTCCTGGGCTTCGTGCTGCTGGCCTACAGCCTAGGGCCCTCCAACCCGACCCAGGTGGGGGCGGAGCGCATGGGCAGCGCGCTGCCGGTCGCCGGCATCACCCGGATCACCCGCCATCCGATGCTGTGGGCCTTCGCCCTCTGGGCGCTGGCGCATCTGACGGTGAACGGCCATTGGGCCGCGGTGCTGCTGTTCGGCGCCATCCTGGTCACGGCCGTGAACGGCATGGTCTCGATCGACCGCAAGCGGGCGGCGCGGCTGGGCCCGGCCTGGGACGACTTTGCCCGCCGCACCTCGCGCCTGCCCTTCGCCGCCATCCTGACCGGCCGCGGGCAGCTCGCGCTCGGCGAGCTGGCGCCGTGGCGGCTCGGCCTCGGGGTCGTCCTGTTCGTCGCCGCGCTGTGGCTGCACGGCTTCCTGTGACGGCGTGGGTTGGGTTCGCAACGCGAACCCAACCTACGAAGGCCGGATCAGCCGATCACCTCGCGCAGCGCCTCGACCACCCGCTCGACATCGCCATCCCGCATGGCCGGGAACAGCGGCAGCGACAGGCAGCTTGCGTAGAAGGAATCGGCGCCGGGCAGGGGGCGGCGGCCGTAGATGTCCTCGTAATAGGGCTGCCGGTTCACCGGGATGTAGTGCACCTGGGTGCCGATCCCCCTGGCGTGCAGCGCGCGCACCACCTGGCCGCGGGTCCGGCCGACCGCCGCGAAGTCGATCAGCACCTCGTAGAGATGCAGCACCGGGTCGCAGCCCGGCGCCTTGGCGATCGGCCGCAGCACCGGCGCCAGCGGCGCCAGCGCCGCGTCGTAGCGTGCCGCCAGCGCCCGGCGTCGGGCCTTGAACCAGTCCAGCTTGCGCAGCTGGCTGAGGCCGAGCGCCGCCTGGATGTCGGTCAGCCGGTAGTTGAAACCGATCTCCTGCATCTCGTAGTACCAGGGATTCACCCCGGCCTGGGCAGGGTCGACCGCCAGCTCGGTGTTGACGAAGGCGTCCGGGTCCCGGGTCATGCCGTGCGAGCGCTGGCGCGTTAGCGTCCGCTGCAGCTCGGGATCGGCCGAAGTGACCATGCCGCCTTCGCCCAGCGCGATGGTCTTGACCGGATGGAAGGAGAAGCAGGCGAGGTCGGAATGGGTGCAGGCGCCGACCTGGACCCGGCCCTCCGCCGTCTCGTACTCCGTGCCCAAGGCGTGGCAGGCATCCTCGATCACGAAGGCGTCGTGCCGGCGGGCGATCCCGGCGATCGGGGCCAGGGCCACGGTCTGGCCGGCCAGATGCACCGGCAGCACGGCGCGGAACCGGCCGTCCGGGTGGATCTGCGGGATCCGGGCGATCGCCGCCTCCAGATCCTCCGGCCGCATCAGCCCGGTCTCCGGGTCGACATCGGCGAAGACCACGTCGGCGCCGACATAGCGGGCGCAGTTGGCGGTGGCCAGGAAGGTCACGGCCGGGACGACGCAGACGTCGCCGGGCCCGAGGCCGAGCGCCAGCGTCGCCAGGTGCAGCGCCGCGGTGCCGTTCGAGCAGGCGGCGGCGAAGGGCGCGCCGGTGGCGGCGCAGAAGGCGCGCTCGAACTCGCCCACCGTCGGGCCGGTGGTGAGATAGTCGGCCTGCAGCGCCCGGGCGACGGCGTCGATGTCGTCCTGGTCGATGTACTGGCGGCCATAGGGCAGGAAGGTCACGGTGATCGCCTCCGAACCGCGCGGGCCCTGGGGATGGGAACGGTGGACGGCCGGGCCGTCAGCTCGCGTGCCGCTCCAGGATCTCCAAAAGCTCGCGGTCGTCCAGCCATTCGGTGTTGTTGTCGCTGCAGTAGCTGAAGCGGTCGGGCACCGGCTGGCCGCCGCCCTCCTCGGTGAAGGAGGTGCGGGTGTATTCGCCGAACTGCGGCTCGATCACGTAGCGGTCCGGCAGTTCCACCGTCGCATGCGCGTCGTCGACCGCGATCATCGCCTCGTGCAGCTTCTCGCCCGGGCGGATGCCGACGGTGCGGTGCGGCAGCTTCGGCGCCAGGGCACGGGCCAGCTCGGTGATCTTCATGCTCGGGATCTTCGGCACGAAGATCTCGCCGCCGCGCATGATCTCAAAGTTCGACAGCACGAAATTCACGCCCTGCTGCAGCGTGATCCAGAACCGGGTCATGCGGTCGTCGGTGATCGGCAGATACTCGGCCTTCTGCTCCAGGAGCTGGCGGAAGAACGGCACGACGCTGCCGCGCGAGCCGACGACGTTGCCGTAGCGGACCACGGCGAAGCGGGTGCCGATATCGCCCGACAGGTTGTTGGCGGCGACGAAGGTCTTGTCCGAGGCCAGCTTGGTGGCGCCGTACAGGTTGACCGGGTTGCAGGCCTTGTCGGTCGACAGGGCGATGACCTTCTTGACCCGGTTCTGCAGCGCCGCCCAGACCACGTTCTCGGCGCCCATGATGTTGGTGTGGATGCATTCCGACGGGTTGTGCTCCGCCGCCGGGACCTGCTTCAGCGCCGCCGCATGGATGATGTAGTCGACGCCGCGGGTGGCCAGCGCCAGCCGCTCGCGGTCGCGCACGTCGCCGATGAAGAAGCGCATGCAGCCGTGGACCTCGGCCGGATAGGCGGCTCGCACGGCGTTCTGCATGTCGTACTGCTTCAGCTCGTCGCGCGAGAAGATGATCAGCTTCCGCGGCTGATAGCGCTGCAGGATGGTGGAGACGAATTTGCGCCCGAAGGAACCGGTGCCGCCGGTGACGAACAGGACCTTGCCGTTCAGGTCGACGAGATTGTCGTCAAAAGTACGGTACATGAATCACCAGCGCTGTTGAAAAGGACTGACAGCCGCATCAAAGCTTGGGGGACCGGCCCGAAACCGTTCCGGTCCCCCATTCGCGAACACTTCAGCCTATAACCATATGCATGGTGATTTGCAACGCGGTCCGGCGGGCTGCCGGCCACGGTTATCGCTCTGGGAAGGCGGCACTATTTTTTGCCGAAGATCTCCCGTTTGACGGGTGCGGTCCGGCCCGGCGGTCATGGACGGCCGCCTCATGAGGGTGGCGTCCCGGACGGGGTGATGAGACCTGGTTTCTGCCGGGTCGCGGGCACTACCATGGGTGGTGATAAAGGCAAGAACCGGCCCTTTCGCCGCCGGATGAACTTGCATTCAGTAAGTTACCAATCGCAATTGCAAGATCCGGGCCCAACGGCTCGGCAGGGGAGCACGGATCGGGAATGAGCCCAGCCCCAGCCAGGAAGCTGCCGAAGGCGGAGCGGCGCGACCAGCTGCTCGACACCGCGCTCGCGATCGTGCGCGAGGAGGGGACCGACGCGCTGACCCTCGGCCGTCTCGCCGAGCGTGCCGGCGTCAGCAAGCCGATCGCCTATGAGCATTTCGGCACCCGCTCCGGGCTGCTGATCGCCCTCTACGAGCGCATCGACGACCGCCAGGTGGCGGCGCTGCTGCAGGCCCTGGAGCGCACGCCGCGGCGGCTCGCGGACGTCGCCCGGGTGATGAGCGACGCCTACATGGCCTGCTATCTCACCGTCGGGCCGGAGGCGCATGCCATCACCGCCGCGCTGAGCGGCGACGGGCAGATGGAGGCGTTCCATCAGCGGCTGCTCGACCGCTATGTCGCCTTCTACCAGGAGGCGCTGGCGCCGTATTCGGCCCTGCCGCCCGACGAGCTGCACCTTCGCTGCGTCGGCCTGATCGGCGCAGCGGAGGCGATCTCGCGCGACATGCTGCGCGGCCGGATGGACGGAACCAGGGCGACGAAGGCCTTGGCCGCGTTGATCATCGGCGGGCTGGCGAAAGCCTGAGCCGCCGCCTCATTCGCCGCTGCGGTCGGCGCCCAGCAGGCGGATGGAGCTGGCCTGCGGCCCCATGGGGCCCTCGCCGGTGGCCTCGGTCAGGTGCACCATCATCCCGACCGCCAGCTCGTCGAAGCGGCCGTCGACCACGGCGTTGCGGGTGAAGTACAGGCTGCCGGCCTGCTTCGCCTCGACGAAACCGTAGTTCTGCTCCGGGTACAGGCGGGTGATCGTGCCGGTCTCGCCCGCCGCCTCATGCGCTTTGACCTCGCCCTGGACGATGTCGGAAGTTTCGTCCAGCTTCCTCTCGATCACGTCGAAGCTGCGGTTGACCACGGCGGCCTGATCCCGCGGATTGCGGCGCTCCTCCATATCCTTGACCACGACCTTGGGCTTGCCCGGAATCTCGACCTCGACCGAGATCCCGAGCGGCGGCCTTGCGCCGCCGCGGCCGGGACGATGAGGCGCTTCGATCACCACGCGGCAGCCGATCAGGTTGGGATGGAGGCGGTCGAGATGGTCGACGCGGTTGCGCACCATTGCCTTCATCGCCTCCGACCCCTCGATGTTCTTGAAGGAGAGCTGCAACGGCTTCTGCATTTTCGGCCTCCATCGCCTTGGGCATTCCGGGCTGTCGCCCCAACTGGCGAACCAGCCCGGGTGGCGGCGAGTTCCCCGAGCCCGTCGGATGCGGCAGGTCAGGCCGGAACGGCGGCGGGCCAGCGCCAGGCAATGATGAAGCAAGCCGCCGCCGCCAGGCCGGTCGCGGTGCGCACATGGTTCCAGGCGGTCCAGGTCGATATGTAACGGGCCCAGACGGCCGCCCCCTCGGCGCTGGCCGGGTCGACCGCCGCCAGGGCGTTGTTCAGCGGCACGTTGCCCGTCATCGTCACCACGATGTTGCCGATGAGGTAGAGCGCGGCCCCGGCCAGCACCAGGGTCGGGTGGGGGCCGGCCCAGCCGAACAGGGCGCCGATCGCCACGATGACGCACAGCAGCGCCGTGCCCATGAAGGCGCCGAGGAAGATCGGATTCAGCACCACGATGTTGATCGACTGCATGGCGGCGATCCCCTGCGGCGCCGGCAGTCGGGCGAGGGCGCCCATCACGAAGGTCGAGAAGGCGAAGAAGATGCCGCCGACCAAGCCGGAACCCAGGGCCGACAGCAGCACCAGGACCGACATCAGACGCTCGCCCATTTCAGCTCTCCGTTGTCAGGGGGCAGGGGAGGGATCCGGCGGCTCAGTGGTTTGCACGCTTGCATCACCCTCGCCGGTGGGGCCATGGTCCTTTTCAAAATGTGAGTGTTTATCACCTTTAAGAATGTGATAGTCTCTCACATTCATTGCGTCAAGAGGATTGCAAGGACCCGTGATGGCCAGTTCCGCCAACACCCAGGCCGCCGATCCGGCGAGCCCGCTGCGCCGGGCGCCGAGCCAACGCCGCAGCCGCGAGCGGGTCGAGCGGATCCTGGCGGCGGCGACGGAGCTGATCGCGGCGCAGGGCAGCGACGCGCTGCGCATGGCCGAGGTGGCGGCGAAGGCCGGCATCTCGATCGGCTCGCTGTACCAGTACTTCCCGGACAAGGCGGCGATCATCCGCACCCTGGCCGAGCGCATCAACGCCGAGGGGCGGGCCTGCATCGAGGAGGGCTTGAGGGATGTGCGCGATGCCGCCGGGCTGCGCGACGCCTTCGGCCGGCTGGTCGACACCTATTACGGGCTGTTCCTGGCCGAGCCGGTGATGCGCGACATCTGGTCCGGCCTGCAGGCCGACAAGGGGCTGCGCGAGATCGACCTCGAGGACAGCCGGATCAACGGCAGGGTGTTGGCCGAGGTGCTGGCCCGGATCGACCCCGGTGCCGACCGGGCCGAGCAGTTCACTCGCGCCTTCCTGGTGATGCAGCTGGGCGAGGCGACGATGCGGCTCGCCATCTCGGTCCGCCGCGACGAGGGCGACGCGCTGGTCGAGACCTACAAGCGCATGGCGCTGCGGGAGCTGGCGCCCGGGTAGGGCCTGTCGATTCGAAGGAAGCTGGTGCGGGCGGTCGGGGTCGAACCGACACTCTGTCACCAGAACTGGATTTTGAGTCCAGCGCGTCTGCCAATTCCGCCACGCCCGCGCGGGGCCGCATCATAGGGAGCGGCGGATGCCCGTCAACGAAATTGCGCGGCCGTTCAGCTTCCGGCGCCGGCGGTCGGCAGGGCCAGGCCGGTCTTCACCGCGTCGAACACGAAATGGGTGTCGAAGCGCTTGATGTTCGGGTCGGTCATGAACAGGCGGTCGACGGCCTCGCGGCAGGCCCGCATGCCGGTGACGGCGAGGATCACCAGATAGTCCCGGCTGCCCGTCAGGTCGTAGCATTGCTGCACCTCCGGCGCCGCCCGCATGCGATCCTTGAAGGCGCGGTGCAGGGCCACCGATTCCTGCTCCAGCATCACCAACACCGCGGCCAGCACCACGCTGTCGAGCCGGCCGGGGTCGAGCACCGCGATCTGCCGCAGCAGCAGGCCGTCAGCGCGGTAGCGGGCGATCCGGCGCTGCACCGCGCTGGGCGACAGCCCGACCGTGTCGCCGAGCTCCTCCAGCGTCCGGCCGCTGTCGGCTTGCAGCAGGGCCAGCAGCTTGTGGTCGAGGCGGTCGAGGATCGGCGCGGGCTTGGTGCTCATGCAAGAATCTTGCGTTCAAACGCATGAGATTTCAACAACAGCCGGACCGGTGCCGGCTAGAGTCCCGGCAGCTCAACCGGAGATGACCCATGGATGCGCAGGTCCCGATCACGCCGCAGCAGATTCTCGCCGCCCGGGCCGCGATCGACCCGGTGTTCCTCGATTCGCCGGCGATGCGGCACGGCGCGCTGGACGAGGCGCTGGGCTGCGCCTGCCTGCTGAAGGTCGAGACGCTGAACCCGATCCGCTCCTTCAAGGGGCGCGGCACCGAGGCGGTGGTGGCGGCGCTGGAGCCGCGCCCGGCCGCGGTGGTCGCCACCTCCAGCGGCAATTTCGGCCAGGGGCTGGCACGGGCGGCCGCCCGGCGCGGCATCGCCGCCACCATCCTGGCGCCGGCCTGGGCCAACCCGCTGAAGCTCGAGGCGATGCGCCGGCTCGGCGCCACGGTGCGGCTGGCCGAACCGGGGGACGGGGCGGGCAAGGACCTGGCCCGCCGGATCGCCGCGGAAACCGGCGCGCTGTTCGTCGAGGATGGCGGCCATCCGGTGATCGCCGCCGGCGCCGGGGTGATCGCGCAGGAGCTGACCGCCGCCGGCCACGAGGTCGGCGACGTCGTGGTCCAGATCGGCGACGGGGCGCTGGCGACCGGCATCGGCTCCTGGTTCAAGGCCCATGCGCCGGAGGTGCGGATCGTCGGCGTGGTGGCCCGCGGGGCGCCGGCCATGGCCCAGTCCTTCGCCGCCGGACGGGCGATCGACACGCCGGGCACCGACACCATCGCCGACGGCATGGCGATCGGCCGGCCGGTGCCCTCAGCCGTGGTGCAGCTGCGGGCCTGCGTCGACGAGATCCTGCTGGTCGACGACGGCGCCATCCTCGACGCGGCACGGCTGCTGCTGCGCAGCGCCGGGGTGCTGGCGGAACCCTCCGGCGCCGCCGGCCTGGCCGCGGTGCTGACCAATCGCGACCGCTTCGCCGGCCGGCGGGTCGCGACGGTGATCACCGGCAGCAACCTCGACGCGACGTTCCAGGCCCGGCTGCTGGGCGGCTGATCGCGACATTTGGGCGCTAGGCGGCGCACCGGCCGCGCGGCATGATCCGCGCCATGTTGCGCCGCCTCGATCTCCTCTCCTGGCTCACGGCCGCCCTCGGCGTCGTGGTGCTGGGCACCGTCCTCGCCTCGCAGTATCTCGGCGGGCTGCAGCCCTGCGAGCTCTGCCTGTACCAGCGCTGGCCCTGGGGGGCCGCGATCGTGCTCGGGCTCCTGGCGGCGGTGATTCGCCCGGCGCGGCGCGTGCTGGTGCTGCTCGCCGGCCTCGTGATCCTGCTCGGCGGCCTGCTCGCGGCCTATCACGCCGGGGTTGAATACGGCTGGTTTCCGGGCTTCACCGCCTGCACCGGCGCCATTTCCTTCGGCACCGGCGACGTCGGCGCCCTGCGCGACCAGCTGCTGAACGCGCCGGTGGTGCGATGCGATGTGCCGGGCTTCGTCCTGTTCGGGATCTCGATGGCGGGGTATAACGCCATCCTGTCGGTGGCCGCGGGGCTGGTCCTGCTGGCCGCCGCGATCCGACCGAGGGCCGCATGACCGTCTCCCGCCGCCGCGCCCTGCCGGGCGACCTGCCCCGCCGCGAGCGGATCGCCCGGATGATCCGGGTCGACCATGCCGGGGAATACGGCGCCAAGCGGATCTATGAAGGCCAGCTCGCCGTGCTCGGCCGCGGCCCCAAGGGGGCTGTGATCGAGCATATGGCGGAGCAGGAGCGCGAGCATCTCGATACTTTCGACCGGTTGGTGGCGGAGCGCGGCGTGCGCCCGACGCTGCTGCACCCGCTCTGGCATGTCGGTGCTTTCGCCATGGGCGCGGCCACCGCGCTGCTCGGCGACCGCGCGGCGATGGCCTGCACGGTGGCGGTCGAGGAGGTGATCGACGACCACTATGCCCGCCAGGCCGAGGCGCTGGGCGAGGACGAGCCGGAGCTGAAGGCGGTGATCGAACGCTTCCGGGCGGAGGAGCTGGAGCATCGCGACATCGGCCTCGAGCACGAGGCCGAGCAGGCGCCGGGCTACCGCCTGCTCTCGGGCGCGGTGAAGGCGGCGACGCGCACCGCGATCTGGCTGTCCGAGCGGGTCTGACGGCGATGCGGTTCCCTGCCGTCCTCGCCGGCGCGGCGATGCTGCTGGCCGCTTCCGGCGCCCGGGCCGAGGATGTCGGCTGCGTCAACACCGCCTTCAAGCTGATCGGCCCGGACCACAAGGTCTGCGTCGAGGCCTTCACCGACCCCGACATCCCGGGCGTCGCCTGCTATCTGAGCCAGGCCCGCACCGGCGGCGTGTCCGGCTGGCTCGGCCTGGCCGAAGACCCGTCGCGCTTCGCCCTCGCCTGCCGCCAGGTCGGCCCGATCACCCTGCCGGACCGCATCGACCGGCAGAAGGAGGTGTTCGACAGCTCGACCTCGATCCTGTTCAAGGAGACGCAGGTGGTGCGGATGTACGACCGGCCGCGCAACACGCTGGTCTATCTGTCCTATTCGACCAAGCTGGTCGACGGCTCGCCGATGAACAGCGTCGCGGCAGTGCCGGTGATGCCTTGGTCACAAGAGGCGGTGCCGGGAAAGTGAGTGTTGGGGGGGGGGGGGGGGGGGGGCCCCCCCCCACCCCCCCCGCCGGGGGGGGGGGGGGGTGGTAGGGGGGCAGCGCCCATC